>CAZOMH010000842.1:0-2138 GCA_964580415.1 uncultured Nitrospirales bacterium | reverse complement strand
GTTCAGCGTGCCGGCGTTGTGGCGCCAAAACTCATCCCAATCCCTTTGCTCGCCGCCGCTCTCGACGAGGTCGCCGGCGATGACGGCAAAATCCGGCGAGCGGGCTTCCATGATCAGGAGGTTCTCGCGGTATCCGCGCGTCTGGTCAACCACGTATTTGCGGCTGGAACTGCCGCCCGGCACGGGCCAGTCCGCCGACTTCCCCGTCGACTCGGGTTCCGTCTCGGAGTCCGAGTACACCACAAAGCGCACGGCGCGGTCCCTCGGCGGCGCGGTGCGGAACGTGTTGGTGATCGACACCCCGTCCTGCGTGACCACGTAGACGTAGGATGTGCCGGCGGTCAATCCGGTCAGCCGGGACCGGTGGGAATAGGGGAGGGCCGGAGGAATCCCGCCGGAGAAAAAGTTTGTTTCTGTCGCGTAGTAGTTCAATGCTGCGGCCGACACGGCCGGGACCTCATGCGTGGTCCACTCCCCTGACAGGCGGTACGCGATCTGTCCTGCGGTTGCGGCCTCCGAGAACCACATCACCGTGATGGCGTCCGGCGCGGGGTTCTGAAGGTACGGCAGCACGCGGAACGGCCCGTCCGCCTGAGCCCATCCCGCTGTGACCGACGCCAGGCCGACCGCAACCGGAAAGCATGACCGGCCCAGCCGCGTGCGACAGGCTGTCGCCAACCTGCCCAAACCAGTCAACGGCTCACCCCTTTGCGCCGCGGTCCGGGCGCGGTTTCGCGTGAAAGTAACCGCCGGGCTCATTTGAAACGTGGGCATAATGGACTTCTTTTCCTTTTTCGGAGCACGCGCTTTCAGTTCACTTTTGCGAGATCGAGAAAGACGATGATCGAAGGGTTGCCAACCGGGGTGTAATGACCGGTGAATGTGAGGCCGCCGGTCTTGCGGTTCATCTGGAACACGGCGATGTTGTCGCTCCGCTGGTTGCAACAATAGAGGAACTGCCCAGTGGGGTCAACGTTGAAACTGCGCGGATAATTTCCTCTTGTCCATTCTTCCCCTATGAAGGTGAGGTCGCCGTTTGGACCAACGGAAAAGATCCCGATGCTGTCGTGCAGTCGGTTGCCCGCGTAGACGAAGCGCCCATCCGATGACACGAAGATTCCGGAGCAAAAATTACTGCCCGCAAAACCAACCGGCAGAGTGGAGACGGTTTGACGTGCGGCCAACCTCCCTGCTTTGGCGTCGTAGTCAAACAGAACGACGGTCGAGCCTTCTTCCTGAATGGAGTAGAACCAGCGGCCATTGGGATGGAAGTGGAAATGCCGCGGCCCGTCTCCGGGTGGCAGCGAGACCGCGGGCGATTCATGCGGAGTCAGCGCGCCGGTCCGCTGGTCGAAGTTCCAGACGAAGATTTGATCCAGACCCAAGTCGACATGCAGCACGAAGCGCCCTGCGGGGTCGGCCTGAATCATGTGCGCGTGAGTCCGGTCGTGTCCGCTGTAGGCAAAACTGCCCGGCGGGGCATTGCTGGCCTTGGCGAGGCCAATCGTACCGACATCGCGCTTCATGTCTGTGGCATCGCCCAACCGTCCGTCAGACAGGATGCGCAGCACCGCTACCGAGCCGTCAAAGTAATTAGCCACCAGGAGGAACCGCCCCGACGGATGGATGCTCACATAGGTTGGACCGGTGCCGCCGGAACCGACCGTATTGAGCAACGCCAAATGCCCGTTGGAGCGATCGATGGAGAAGGCGCTGACCGTGCCTTCTTTGTTCTTGCCCATTCGGGCCGTCTCGTTGGCCGAGTAGAGCCGGTTTCCGGCCGTATTCAACGCCAGGCAACTGGGGCTTGTTCCCATCTCGTGAACGCCGGCGGGCACCATCGCCCCGGTCTTGCGGTCCACTTGGAAAAGGTGTATGCCGCGGCCATTGCCAGGCGGCCGGTCCACTTGCGTTGGCAACACATCGCGGAGCGGAGAACTGAAGGTGCCGACGTAGGCCATGAGCGGTTCGCCCGCTTCATTCGGTTCCGCATGAAGCAAACCGGCGATCAGCGGGGTTGCCCCCGCCAGCGCGATAGAAAGATTCCGAAATGAATGGATAAGGAATCGCTTTTTGGGTCTTACGGACATACCCCCGCAGCGGCAGTTCTGAACGAGTACTTTCATCCGGTAAAGGAT
>CAZOMH010000841.1:0-2139 GCA_964580415.1 uncultured Nitrospirales bacterium | reverse complement strand
GATGCCGTACCTCTTGCCCTCGCCGAAGGTGCGGTCAAGCAGGTCGCCGCATTTGACGGCCACGTCGAGGAAGGAGCGCCGGCCGGTCGCCTGATAATGCGCCACGGCAGCCTCGATCATATGGCCCATGCAGTACATCTCGTGGCACTCTTTGAGGTTCTCCCAGCGCTCCTTGCCGCAGTTCTTCGGGTGTTCCGGGTCAATCGTCCGCGCCGTGTACAGGTAGCCGTCCGGTTCCTGTGCCTTGGCAAACAGCGCCACCAGGTCCTCCAGATACTTGTCCAGCGCCGGGTCCGGCTGCGGCGCCAGCGTGTACGCCGCGCCCTCGCACACCTTGTACACGTCCGAATCGTCAAAGAATATGCCCTTGTGCGGGCCCGGCTTGAGCTTGGCCGCCTTCTCGAAGTTCTCGATCCGCCCCGTTTCCTCGCACTTGCGCCAGTTGGCGGGCAGCGTGGATGTGCGGTTCGTTTCCAGCCGCGGCCCCCAAAAGCCGCCCGTGACCCGGACCTTGTTGAACTTGACGGGAGTGATGGGATAGTCCTGCGCGGGAGCGCCCTGCGCCACGGCCGCCGCAGTCAAAAGAAACGGCAGCACCGCCACGGTCAGCACGGTTCTCCAAAAGCCCATCACAGTATCCTCCGTTGAGTTGGAATTGCGCATCCGGCGGCAGTGCCGCATCCGGACCTGACAATATACCCCGAGTTGGCTTTGGGGACAAAACGCCGCGCCTCGACCGCCGGGGCGGTTGTGCCGTCGGAAACAGCGGACCGGAATTAAGACGCCCCGCTGTCGAGCAGGCGGTCGAGCTCTTCCGTGAAGTCCTTCCAGGCGATGAAGACGTGTTCGGCCTTGGTGTCCTTCAGGAAACGGTCGTTCACACCCGCGAAGAGTCCGGCTTGGCCGCCCAAAGCGCGCACCCCCGCGATATCGGTCGGTTCAAGGTCGCCCAGATGCAGCAGTTCGTCCGGGGCCACTCCGAGCGCTTTGGCGGTCCGGGTGAACATGATCGCCCGCGGCTTTGCCGCGCCCGTTTCATCCGAAAAGGTCAGGCAGCGCAGGTGCGGCAGAAATCCGTCGCGTCCGAGCAGCACGGTCAGGCTGGACCCGGGACTGATGCCCGTGTCGGAAATGACGCCGACGGGCACCCGCGCGGCGGCCGCACGCACCGCCTCCAGCGCGCCTTCAACGGGCACCGGCGGATATTCGAGGATAATGGTCGCGAAGTATTCCGCCAGTGTTGCGGCCGCGTCCTCCGGCAGGGAAACACCCAGCGCGTTGGAGGCAATCCGGACGGCGTCCTGCGGCGTGAGCGTGTGTTGTTCGGCGATGTGCGTATGCGAAAACTGCTGCGCCGCATCCATGAGCACGCGCTCCGCGTCGGCCACGGCCACCCCGGCGGCCCCGGCCAGGGCCATGGCGCGTTTGCGCATGCGCAGACCGCCCGACGCCTCAATCTCGCGGTACAGCGTGCCCCAGAAGTCAAAGGTGACGGCGCGGATGCTCATTCGTCGCGGTACCGGTCGGTGCTCAGCCCGCAACGCTCGATCATTTCGCGGATTTCGCGCAGGCGCGCCTCGGACACCCCCTCCACGCGGTGGCCGATCTTGCGCGCCGGCGTGCCGCCCCAGATTTCCAGCGGGGGCACATCCTCCAGCACGATGCTGTGGTGCGCAATGATGGCGCCGTCATGGATCGTGACACCCGGGCCGATATAGCACGAACTGCCGACAAAGCAGTTGTCGCCGAGGGTGATGGGCCGTGCCTCCACCACGGCGGCCCCTGGCGCAAGGTCGTTGCCCATGAGCGGCACAATGCTGTCGCACAGGACCGTGTACTCGGCCATCCCGGTGTAGTTGCCGATGCGGATAACCGAACGGGCATCGACGAGGCAGCCCCAACTGCACCCGGAGCGGTTGGCGAAAATAATGCGCCCGCCGTCATGCGCGCGCAGCGTCACATTGTTGCGCAGCCGGCAGTGGTCGCCCATCTCCACATGGCCCTCGATGTGCAGATCGGGAATGGGAAAACGGGCATGCACCCCCAGCCGCGCGAACTTGCGCGCGTGCTTCCAGGTCTGCCACATGCGTTGAATACTGCTCATGCGCCCATTATACAGAAAACCCGCCCCGCGGCGTC
>CAZOMH010000840.1:0-2170 GCA_964580415.1 uncultured Nitrospirales bacterium | reverse complement strand
CCGCGCACTCGGGTGCGACTGGGTGGCCATGGGCCACTACGCCCGGCTGGAGGAACGCGGCGGACGCATGGCCCTCCGCCGCGCCCGGCACCGGGTGAAAGACCAGAGCTATGTGCTCGCCCCGCTCACACAGGCCCAACTGCGCCGCGCCTGCTTTCCCCTGGGGGAAATGACCAAGGAAGAGGCCCGCGCCGCGGCAGGCGGAATTGACCGCCGCTCCGGCGAGAAACCGGAGAGCCAGGAAATCTGTTTCGTTTACGACAACGACTATGCAAGGCTCGTGGAAGAACGGACCGCACCCTTCCCGCCCGGACCCATTGTGGACCGGGAAGGCCGGATTCTCGGCACCCACCACGGTTTGGTCCGCTATACCCTTGGCCAGCGCCGGGGACTGGGTGTCGCCGCCCCCCGGCCGTTGTATGTCATCGGCATGGACCACACCCAGAATACGCTCGTTGTCGGCCATGACGAAGAGACCTTCTGTCCCGCTTTTACTACAGGACCGCTGTTCTGGGGCGCAACGCCGCGGCAAGCCGGGCCTTTTGAATGCCTCGCCCAACTGCGGTCACGGCATAATCCCGGCCCGGCCCGGGTCACCCCGGGCCCTCTGGGCGCGACGGTTGAACTGCTTGAACCGCAACGCGCCGTGACCCCGGGCCAATGGGCCGTCTTCTATGACAAAGACGGTTATGTCCTGGCCGCGGCGGAAATCCGCTCCGTTACCGGAGCCGGAGAGGGGCAAAGGAATTTGAAATCTCAGATTTGAGGTGCGATATCTCATGCCCGGTTCCTTCGCGCTTGTGCCCGCACGGTGCGCACAGCTATGCTGTAATCTATGGACTGGTGTATTGAAACAGACGGGTTGGTCAAGGATTACGACGGACTGCGCGCCGTCGATGGCATCGCCCTGCGCGTCGAGCGGGGCAGTTTTTACGGTTTCCTCGGGCCCAACGGCGCGGGCAAATCGACCACCATCAAGATGCTGACGGGCATTGTCGCGCCGAGCGCCGGCAGCGCCCGCATCCTGGGAATGGACCTGCGGCGCAATCCGCTGGCCATCAAGCGGCGCATCGGCGTGGTGCCGGAGGACCTGGGCCTGTTCGAAAACCTGACCGGGCTGGAATACCTGACCTTCGTGGGCCGTATGCACGGCCTGCCCCGGCAGACCATTTTGGACCGTTCCGCCGAATTGCTGGCGCTTATGGGGCTCGGAGACAGCGGCAAGACGCTCACCTTTGAGTACTCCCACGGCATGCGCAAGAAACTCGCCATGTCGGCCGCCATCATCCACGATCCGGAACTGCTGTTCCTCGACGAGCCCTTTGAAGGGGTCGATGCCATTGCCTCGCGCACCATGCGCAAGGTGTTGGAGCGCATGGTGGAGCGCGGCGCGACCATTTTCCTCACCTCGCACATCCTCGACATTGTCGAGCGCCTGTGCAGCCATGTGGGCATTATCGTGAAAGGCCGGATTGCCGCCCAGGGACGTCTTGAAGAGGTGGCCGCGGGCGGGCCGCTCGAGGACGCCTTCGTGGCGGCCGCAGGGATGCCGGCCGAGTCCGATGCGGGGCTGTCGTGGCTGGAGGCCCGTTGATGCTCCGGCAGCTTTGGGCGCTCGTCGCCCTTAAATGGACGCTGCTGCGGCACACCTGGCACGCGGGGAAATGGATATCGCTGGCCCTGGTGATCGGCATGAGCGCCGGTGCCATTGTGCTGTCGTTGACGGCGGCGGCGGGCCTCTATTTCCTGGGTGTCACCGCGGCGAAGACCCAGTCGCCCGCCATCCGGCTGCTGTTGCTGGATATTCCGGCGGCGGTCTACCTGTTCTTCTGGGTCTGGGGGCTGCTGATGGAAGTGCAGCGCAACGACCTGATCGACCTGCGCAAGCTGCTGCATCTGCCCGTGTCGCTGCCCATGATTTTCATGTTCAACTTTCTTGCCTCGCTGGCCAGTCCCCTGCTGCTGCTGTCGTTGCCGGGCGCGGCCGCGTTGCTGGCCGGATTCAACCAGCCTCTGACGCACATGGAGAAGCTGCTCGCTCCGTGGCAGCCGTGGTTCGCGCCAAGGCCGGTGGTATGGGGAGGCGCGCTGCTGTTTGGCGCCTTCGCGCTGATGCTCTCGGCATGGGCCTATTATTTGCGCGGCATGCTGGCCATTCTCCTGGAAAACA
>CAZOMH010000839.1:0-2181 GCA_964580415.1 uncultured Nitrospirales bacterium | reverse complement strand
TGCCGCCGGTCTGGGCCCAGGCGCACAGTTCCCGCATCCACAGCGGCGTGTCCGCGCGGCCCTCCGCACCCGGTGCGGGCCACCATTTGGCCTCGGACTTCACCCACGCTTTGTAGATTTGCGCCGCGTCGAACCAGTCCCCCCTGAACAGCCGCCACACCGCCCTGCCGGGCAGGGTGAAATTGTTGGCGGGCAGGCTTTGGTCCGGCACATGATGCACAAAGGAAAACCGCACATCCCGTGCCGCGGCACGGGACTGCATGACGATTTCCTTGGTGGAACCCATGGGATCGTGCATGGCGAAGTAGAAGCCCTTGCCGAAGTCCGCCCCGGAGAAGGCCGCCATGAACTGCATGCATGCCCAGCCCCCGCCGTACCGGGTCGATTCGTCAACGTTCCTGGTCCACAGGTCCCGCATCATCACGCCCGAACCGCCGGGGTAAAACACGCCGCCTTCGGCGGCCGTACCGCGCAGCGCGATCTCCGGAAAAGTGGCGTCCCACAGGCTCCAGTCGGAACCCAGGCCCTCCGTCTGCAAGGACCACTGCCAGCCCGGGGCGTCCCCGTCGGGAACCGCCCTGGCAACCACCCGAAAATCGTTCAACCCCGCCTCCGAAGGGGCCTCCCACGCCAGCACCGCCGCCCCGTCAACTTCCCGCACCGACACACGCCCCCAGCCCCTGTCCGAGTCAAGAATGAACTTCTTCTCCGCCGGGCCGCGCAGCGCCAGCGTGAACAGCGGAACAGACTCCTCCGCAAGCAGTTCCCGCGCCCCCTCCAAGTCCTGAAGGCTTTGCACGCGAATGCCCCCGTCAAGCGTCTGCACGGCCATCGCAAGACCGCCCGCCGTAAAAGTCCGGCCGTCCTGCTGCACGGCCTCACCACCGTCCGCCACCGCCGCCCGGACCGCGCCAAGCATGAGGAAGAAACCAACGCAAACAAAGCACGAACGCCTGCCCATGACACAGCCCTCGCTGGTTGAATGCCCGCTGCCGGAAACCAGCATAACCCCGCGGGACTATCCACGCAAGCCCGGTCCGCGCCAAACCCCAGGTTGCCGCGCCGAAACGGCGCGGAACAGCCGCGGCGGCCGTCCCGCAATCCAAACCCTTCGGACTCACTTCCCGCGACGGTGGACAAACGCATTCCCGAACCGCACTCCACGGCGGCGGCGCGAACTCAGCCGCCCTGTTCCTGGGCCTTCTTCATCTCCAGCACGAGATCGAGACCCGACATAAGCGTCTGCATGGGCGTCCTGAGCATACGTTTCGCTTTCGAGTTGTCCAGCGAGGCGTCGTTCGGCCGCGGTGCGCGTCCCGGCATGGCGTTCGAGTCCGTGGCAACCACCAGGCCGCGCGGATAGCCGAGCCGCTCCGCGATCTGACAGGCCATTTCGTAACGGTTGATGCGCGTCGAACAGGCCAGATGCAGCAAGCCCGTGAAGTCGCCCCCGGCGATCTCCAGGAACGCCCGGCCCACGGTAATCACATCCGCCGGCGTGCGGATTTCGTTCTCCGGAAACTTTGTCTGCTCCCCCTTTTTCCACGCGTCAAAGGTCTTCGCAAGGAACGAGTTGCCCGCACCCAGCACCGGCAGCCCCATCACCAGCGACAGCCGGGTGACCACGCCGTTCGGCACCATGCCGCGCACAATCTGCTCCGTCTTCGCTTTCGTCTCGGCATAAAAGTTCACCGGCGTCGGCTCGTCCTTCTCGGTGTACATGCCCTTCTTGCCGTCAAACACCGAGTCTGTCGAACACGCAATCAGCTTCGTGCCCGTGTCGGCGCAGAGCCCCGCGAGTTCACGGGTCACGCCCACGTTGATGCGCTCCGCATCGGCCTGGTTGTTCTGGCAATAGTCGATATCGGCCAGCGCCGCCGTATGCACCACCGCGTCCGGTTTCACCGCCTGAAACACCTCCTTCAACTTGCCCGCGTCGCACAGGTCGAACTGGAGGCAATGAAAGTTCTCCCGTTCCCCGGGCGCCTCAATCAACGACAGGGCGTACACATCCCACCCGCCGTCGCGCAATGCCTGCCACACCGTGCTGCCCGCCACAAAACCACCGTATCCGGTCACCATCAATCTACGTGCCATGAATCAAGTCTCCAAGTTCGGAAAAAGGGTTAATCGCACATCCAACATCCTCATTGCGAGGGGGCCAAAGGCCCGCGCAGCAAT
>CAZOMH010000838.1:0-2181 GCA_964580415.1 uncultured Nitrospirales bacterium | reverse complement strand
TTCAACGGCTGAAAGCGCGTTCGACTATGTAATCGTCGGCGCGGGCGTGGCGGGATGCGCGGTGATGCGGAATGCGTCATCGATCAGATGCGCCTCACGCGCGCGTCCGCGGATCGTGGGCAGCAAAATCTGCCCCTTCAGTTCCCTTGGCACCCGCGTAAGCACCAGATCGGGCCAGTCATGATAGACATACGCGCCTTTGGCCAATTTCGACACCTGCTGGTCGGCGGGGAAGAAGTTCGAGAGCGCAACTTTGTCCCCGGCCTTTGCCGGGCGCACGGCCACGATGTAATGGGGCCGGTGTTTCTCGAACCCGTTGATGCCCAAACCGACGCGTCCCGCCGGGAATGTCTTCTGCCAGACTTCGTAGGCGTACTTTGCGTTGCGCACCTCCAGCGCCGTTTTGGCAAAGCCCTCCTCGGCCATCCAGAACGGCACCACTTTTTGCGCTTCGTCGCGCAGTACGGACACGATTACCGGCACGTTCGCGTCAAAACACCAGTACTTGGTTGCCAGTGTGTCGCGTTCTTCCGGCGTTATGAACGCCATAACCCGGGCATCGTCCAGCGCGCGCATCTCGTCCAGGCTCTTCTGCGCATGCAGCCGCGCGACAATGCCGTCCATTACTTCCTGAACGGGCCCGGCCGGAAACTGCGATGCCCTGACCACCGGCACCGGCTGCGCGCCAGCCGCAAAACCGCCGGTCACAAGTTGAAGAAGGACCAGTACGGCTGGCAGGAAAGAACGGTGTTTCTTCATGGTCAACTCCCTGCGCGAAAACGCTCAATCATCATAGCGCATGTCGGATGTCTTTGCTCATTTTCGTTTTGTATTGGCCCCTCCCGGGCCAAGAGTCGGCGGTTCCGTTCACGGGTTCAACTTCCCGGTTTGAAATGTTCGTCCAGGAACTCTTTTAGCGCGGGGGCGTAGACGTCCTTCGATGAGAACTTGCCGCCGCCATGACTTCCGGTAATCTCCACAAACTGCTTCGGCGTCTTCACGGCGTCAAAAAGGCGCTTGCCGTGTTCAAAAGGGACCACCGTGTCGTCCTTGCTGTGTACGATGAGCACCGGGGCCTGAATGCGGGGCACCTTGTCAATATTGCGAAACTGAATCCGTGTCATTGCCAGAACGGGCATCCACCACATCGTGTCCCCTGCCGCGCGGGGCACGGACAGGAAGGTGCTTTCCAATATGACCGCGGCGGGTTTCACATTGGCGGCCAGATCGGCCGTCACCCCGCCGCCCATCGAACAGCCCGCCAGCACAATATGGTCCTCGGCAATCCCGCGGGTTTGGGTAAGATACTTCCACATCGCCCGGACGTCGGTGTAGCACCGGCTCTCCGAGGGATCACCCGTGCTTTGCCCGTAGCCGCCGTAGTCGTAAAGCAGCACGGAAAAACCGTTGTCCCGGAAATAGGCCGCGTCGTCGAGATAATAGGAAATGTTCTTGCCGCTGCCGTGGGAGAAGAGCACCGCCCCCTTGGCGTTTTCCAGGGGCAGCCACCACCCGTGCGTCCTGCCGCCCGCCACATCCACCCACACCTGCTCAAAGGGCCAGTGCAGGTTTTCCGGCGTCTGCTTTATTTCGGTCCGCCGGCCGTGGAACAGAATCCATTCCTGATACTTCCATGCGGCGGCAAAAAAGACCACATACAATCCCGCCGCCAGCAGCATGCAGACGGGAACGGCTTTTCGGAAAATAAAGGCTGACATTGCTTGCACAGTTCCTATTCATGACGGTTCGGGACAGCCCAAGACATCCGAATACGGCCCGGATGCCCCGGCAAGGCCGGTATCGGCCCGCGGCCCCGCTTCCATCAGGGCCTATTGTGGGGGGAAGCCCTGCCGGGTTTCAACTGACAGAGACCATCCCGGTTGGCGGCAAGGAACTGTCCATAGACCGTCTGGGTTCAGGGAGAGGGGGGCCGGAAGCCGTGCGGCACGCCGAATTCCCCTCATAAAGCCCGGATTGTCCGCGCGCAACCATCCCCGGCGTTTGCGGTACGCGAGGCACAGCGGGTACAATCCCTGTTTTAGAGGAGTGTCCCATGGCATCTGATTCCGGATATGTCGATTACGTGGCCGTTTTGGGCTTGGACCCCGAGTTCAAACCCGCCGACGTGCGCCGCGTCTATCGCAAGAAAATCAAGGACCTGCTGATCGAAATCAGCCAGGT
>CAZOMH010000837.1:0-2182 GCA_964580415.1 uncultured Nitrospirales bacterium | reverse complement strand
CCCGAATGCATGGCCGCATGCACCCAATGTAACACGCCGTGTCCGCCCCGCGCCAGCGCGGGCGGGCGCCCCGGGTCGCCATGC
This sequence comes from uncultured Nitrospirales bacterium, assembly GCA_964580415.1. Lineage (GTDB taxonomy): Bacteria > Hydrogenedentota > Hydrogenedentia > Hydrogenedentales > CAITNO01 > CAITNO01. The sequence continues at coordinate 2,098 of CAZOMH010000837.1, read as the reverse complement.
CCTTTTTGAGTGCGTGCGGCCATGCCGCCGCTTTTCTTCGCCGGGGCCATGCCCCGGCGCCGCGAAGCGTAGCTTCGCAAACAAATGCGTTCCCAAATGCGACTTGAGGACGAGGAAATCGGACCTGCAATTTCTTGCGAGGAGCCTGTAATGCGTTATCTTGCTGTTTTGTTTGTGGCTTTGCCGTTTATTGTCCCCGCCGCATTCGCCGCCGACACGCCGCCGGAAACGGGGCTGGCGACGCTGAATTTCGGCACGGAGTGGAAGCAGGACGGCACGGTGAATCAATACACGGCGGACGACCTCTACACCTACATTGACGGTGAGGCGGAGTTCTTCCTGCCCTACGGATTCGATCACTGCTGGTCGGCGCGTTATGCCAAAACCGGCACCGAACTGGCGCTGGTAATCGATGCCTACCGTCTCGGCACCCCCCTGGAAGCCTATGGCGTTTACGCCGGCTTCCGCCGTCCCGAGGCCGCGTCGATGGCCGCGGGCACGGAAGGCTCGGTGACGGAATCGCTGTGCCTCTTCTATCAGGGTCGCTTCTTCGTGCAGATAGCGGTGTCCGGCGCGTCGGAGATGACTGCGGACGTGTTCACCGCCTGCGCGAAGGCCGTTGCCGCGAAACTGCCCGCCGGTGAGGCACCGGAGGAAATTAAGCTGCTGCGCGCCGAGGGTGTTGTAAAGGGCACGGAACGTTACCTGCCCAAGAGCCTGCTGGGCTATCCGTTCTTCACCAGGGGCCTCATGGCCGATGCGGAGTGGGACGGCATCAAGGGCCGCGTCTTTGTCGTGCTGTCCGACTCGGACGAGAAGGCCGCCGCGGTGCTTGACCAGTACGCCGAATACTTGGGCAAGCAGGGCAACGGCGCTGTCATCAGCCGGGGAAAGGACTCCCTTACCGCGACGGACACGATGTACAAGGGAGTGCTGGTGAAACGCGCGGGCAAGCGCGTGCTCGGCGTCATCAACCCCGACGGGCCAGACAAGAGCGCGGCAATGATGGTCAAACTGGAGGCGGTGGTGAAGAAGTAGAAGACAGTGGCATGGGAGTCCCGCCCATGTTGCCGAACCACGGACAGGATGCCCCTGCCACAATGCAGGGCTTACCGGCCGGGGCGCGGCGGTGCCGGTATGTGGGAGCGCACAAGTGAGTAGACCAGCGTTGACACATCCATCTGCTTGCTTTCGGCAAGCCGGGCAACGAAATCCCGGTTGTCCTTGTCAAGGTAGACGGGCACATTCAGCACCGCACCGGGCTTGTGGAAAAGCCCCCGCCGGCCTTTTGAAAAATCATATTCCTTCTTCATGTGCTTACTCCGCGTATTGCGCCTGCTCTCGCTTCGTCGCTCTTCGGCTGGAGTAATCCGGATTTGTGCATGGCGCGCGTCGATTTGGGTGAATGTATGGTGAACCACCGGCAGCGCCAATTCCTTTGCCTTTCTCATGCCGCATTGAAGGCTCTAAACTGAATTATTATACCCCATTTTGGCGGTCCGCGCATTATGTTGGAACGCTCCAGATACGGTTGTGACACCAACGCAATGCAGGCGTTTGAGCACAAGAAAGACTGTGGTTCCCCGCGTGCCGCGCAGTCTTGTCTTACTTGCCGATGCAGAACTGGCCGAAAATGATATCGAGCAGGTCTTCGGGGGTGGTTTCGCCGGTGATTTCGCCTATAGCGGAGAGGGCCTCGCGCAGTTCAAAGGCCAGCAGTTCGGGGGAGGCATCGCGGCAGTCGAGCGCGCGCTCGACGCAGTGCATGGCGCGGCGCAGGCTGTCGGCCTGGTGCATGCGGCTGATCATGGGGGGCTCGCCGTGGGAGGCTGCGCCCAGAAGGGCACGGCCGAGCGCGGCCTCGAGCGTGTCGAGACCGGTGCCGGTAACGGCGGAAACAAGACAGTTTTCGGTAAATCCTACGGGAGCGGGTTGGGGATGAGGCGCTGCGATGTCAGCCTTGTTGCACGCCACAATGACGGGCACGCCTATGGCGCGCAGTTCTTCGGCGAGCAGGCGGTCTTCACCGGTCATTGGGCGGGAAACATCGACGACAAACAGCACGCAATCGGCCTCCCGCAGCGCGGCGCGTGCGAGG
>CAZOMH010000836.1:0-2187 GCA_964580415.1 uncultured Nitrospirales bacterium | reverse complement strand
TGAATCAAACCGTATCGGGAAACTGGACAAGGAGGCCATGGGCATGGCCTACGTTCAGGCGCATGCCACGGTGGACTTGCTGCTGTCGCGCTACGGCAAGGCGAAAATGGCCCTGCTGCTCCAGAACGTGGGCAAGGGGCAGGGCGTTGAGGACGCACTGCGCGAGGTATACCGCAAAACCTCCGCCAGCATAGAGAGGGACGTGGCCAGCAATTACCAGTAGACGGCCGGGACGTTCCTAGACAGCACCTGCGGCAACGACCTCAATTGGATTGGCGTACACCCACGGGGTCCATTCGCCGAGAATATTCAATTCGGCCTCCACGCGGTACTTCCCGGTTTCTGTCGGCTTCCATTCCAGCGAGGCGCCCTCCTGCTGAAGGACTTGGATGCCGTGGCGCAACACGGTAAAACGGCAGGAGAAGGGTGCCGCCGCCAGGAGGGTCGTGTCGTCGCCGAGGGCAATCTTCTCGCCCATGACCGCCTGCCTGCCGCCGCCTTTGGCCATCCACACGAATCCGGTACTGTCCGCAAGCATGTCAAACGCGACAAACACCCGGCCCTCGCGGAGCGCGTCGATGACGGCCGGTTCGGTCAACTCTCTGGCCAGGACATGGTCCGCCACATAACGGGTACTGCGTTCATAGGGGTCGATCTGAAAACGGAAGGCTTCCTTGCCGGGCGCAAAAGGCGCCGAGAAGAGACGAAGGAGGGGCTGCAAACAGGCGGGAGTCTTGATGTCCTCTTTGCTGGGCGACCGCAACTTGATCGAAGCGTCGGGCTGCCAGACACCGTAGACGCCGATGTTCTGGTGGCAGTCATTTCCGCATATTCCCACGATCTTGCGGGTGACGTTCAGTTCGTCCCACTTCTTGAGCATCTTCACGTTGCGGTCGAAAATGAGACGAAGCGTTTGATCGGGGTAGGCGCCGATATTCATCAGGATGTCCGGGGCAAGGCGCAGGAGTGTCTGTGCCATAGTGCCTTTCACAAGATACTCGTCCATGAAGTCGGCGTGCAGGTTGTATATCTCCATACCGTTTATGTTGGGGTCGTCCCAGTCCTTCTTCTCCTCGGGGTGAACGATGAAAACGACCCCTCCCTTGTCATGCACCTGTTGCGTGGTGACCAACTGCGGATCGCCGCAGTGCAGCACCGTGTCCGGCGGGAGTCCCCAGGGCATGATGTTGTTCGACATTTCAAACCCGGGAATGAACAGCACGCCGCCGTGAACGCCGCGCCATTGCAGGTTGTAGGCTTCCCCGCCCTCCTGGCAGTGGTCCGACATGCAGATGAACTGACGTCCCGTCTCCTGCATGGTCTTGAGTATGTGCTCCCAGGGAACCTCGGAATCGTGGGAGAGCAGTGAATGGCTGTGGGAGACGCCGCGATATTCGGTCCAGCCTGTCGCGTAGGGGATGGGCACGGGTTTTGCCTGAATGGCTTTCAAGGCTGCGACCTGCCGGGGGAAGGTTACAAAACGGTGGTAAATGGCCGTTCGGAACAGCACAAGAACGGCGATGAGGAAGACCGCGAACATCACTCCCAGAAGCAGAAGAAACCGTTTGGCAATGCGCCGGGCAAGGGAGGGCTGGTTGATTTGCAGGGCTATGGTGGCCAAGGTGGAATGTTCCTGTCTTTCGCGGTTGGGCATCTGCCGGGGAGCAATAATGGTGCGGGTGTCGCACATAATTCACGTACACTAATTGGACCCGTGAATATGAAAGGGGTTTCAAAGCGGCATGACATGGCTGTTCTGTTCCGAAAAGGGCTCGGTCCGAATCAGACACACCGAGAACCTGACGGCAACATTAGAAAGATGATAATATATATGATGCTCTTCGGAACGGAATGGTCTTTGACCGGTTATTGTTGCAGTCTTCATGAAGGAGTCTGCGGAGAAGCAGGCCAACAAATGGACGAAAGTCCAAGATGGAGAGACAACAATGAAATTTGTACATGTTTTGGTATTGGTTTTGGGGGTTGTTCTTGTCGCAGGCTGTACCCCGAAAGCGGCGAAGAAGATGGTACCCGATGCGGCGGCCCCGATGTCCCAGGTTACCGCACCGGCCAAGACAGAGGCGAAGCCAAATTCCCCGGCTGTTGTGGCGGAAGTTTGGACGTGCCCGATGCATCCAGAGGTGAAGGAAGCCAAAGCAGGCAAATGCCCGAAGTGCGGGATGGACC
>CAZOMH010000835.1:0-2191 GCA_964580415.1 uncultured Nitrospirales bacterium | reverse complement strand
CCCATGGGAATCGCGACCGGGATCGACTGACCCAGGTTGTTCGCGCCGGAATAGAAACCGGGCACGACCCCGCCGGCTGCGGTCAAACCCGGGAGTGAATCAATAAACTTCGTCAGCGGTGGGCTGTAGGCGAAGTTGGGTAACGTGTAATTCACATTCGACGCCAATGGTGGGGGCGGCACCGGTTGCGCGCGACCGGCGCCAGTTCCCCAGAGCAGGGCGGCACTCGCAATGCTCAGACAAGCTAAGATTTTCCTGTTCATTTTACTTCCTCCGTCTGTGGTTTTCTCTTTGGACTCTGAACCTGGACATGGGCAGCGAAGTTAGGAACTCCGGCTCACGCTATTTTTTGTTCCAGATTCCCTTACTGGGTGTTTGCTGATTTATGTTGTTTCTGTATTTCGGGGTCAGGCCCAAAGGTTGTATTGAGCCATCCTGGTCCCGTGTTAATGGGAATACCCTGACACAAACATGCGGGGTCCGGCTATCGGACCTTGGTCATACGCCCTTGGTCGTACGGGGTTGGTGAAGCAGCACCATGGAGGATGGGGTTCTCTCGGCGAGAGAACCCTACCTGGGCGCAGCGCCGATTTTTCGACTGGCATACCATTTCAGGACAGGGCAAAATGAGCATTATCCAAAACGACGGAGAGAATTGCGCGCAACGGGTTAGCCAGTTTCTGTACGCATGAAATTCAGCCAGTTTGCACCTGTTTTGCTACTACGCTACGGCTTTGCAGCAGCCGTGGTCGCCATCGGCTTCGTCCTGTATATCGCGCTCAGCGCGTGGGTGGGTCCAGGCTTGCCCGCCTTTATCACCTTTTTCCCCGCAGTGATGGTGGCAGCGCTGATCGGCGGTCTTGGTCCCGGACTGTTCGCGACTCTCCTGGCAACGCTGGCTGTGGATTGCTGGATTCAGGAGCCGCGCGGTCTCTTCGCCGTCAACAGTTTGCGTGATGGCGTTGCATTGGGGTTGTTTACGTGTTTGGGGGTGTTCATGAGTACAGTAGCGCATCTATACAAACGCGCCCGGGCCAAGGCCAACGCTTACGAAAAGGAAAGGGCGCTACGCCAGAGCGAGGAGCGACTGCGCTTCGCACTGGACACCAGCCACACCGGCGCGTGGGACCTGGACTTGCTGGACCACACAGCCTTCCGCTCCCCCGAACATGACCGTATCTTTGGCTACCCGGAGCTATTGCCTGAATGGACCTATGAGATGTTCCTTGAGCATGTCCTGCCGGAGGACCGTCCCATGGTCGATGCCCAGTTCCGTCGAGCAGGAGAAGAGCACACTGACTGGAACTTCGAGTGCCGCATACGCCGCAAGGATGACCATGTCCGCTGGATTTGGGCTGCGGGTCGCCACTACGAGGAGGACGCAGGAGCACGGCGGCGGATGACGGGCATCGTCCAGGACATCACTGCCCGCAAGCGTGCCGAAGAGACACTCGCCGCTGCCCACGCTAAAGCAGTAAGTGATAAGAACCGCCTTGAAGCGGTCATGCAGGCCTTGCCCATAGGGCTGGCCATCCTAGACGACCAAGGCGGCAACATCCACGCCAACCCCGCCTTCGATCAACTCTGGGGCACGCCACGTCCACCGGTTGATACCGTCAACGACTACGCCGTTTACCGTGCCCGCTGGCTCAATACAGGGAAGACCGTCCAGCCGGAGGAATGGGCGTCCGCCCGCGCCGTACAAAAGGGCGAGTCCGTCGTTGGCCAGGAACTGGAGATTGAACGCTTCGATGGCACGCGTGCCTTCGTCTTGAACAGCGCCGCGCCGATTCGAAACGCCGAGGGACGCATCAACGGCTGCGCTGTGGCGATCATGGACATCACCCCCCTCAAACAGGCAGAGGATCAACTGCGCGAACTGTCCCAGCGGCTGACCTACCACGTGGACCATTCGCCGCTTGCAGTGATCGAGTGGGGGGCAGACATGCGGCTGACCCGCTGGGCTGGTGAAGCCGCGCGGATCTTTGGCTGGAAGGCCGAGGAAGTGTTGGGCAAGCGAATGGAGGACTTACAGTGGATTCATGAAGAAGACGAACCGCAGGTGATGAAGGTCAGCGCAGAATTGTTTACCGGGGCCAACCAACACAGCTTCTCGGCCAACCGCAACTACCGCAAGGACGGGACGGTCGTCCATTGCGAGTGGTACAACTCATCGCTGTTGGACGAGTCA
>CAZOMH010000834.1:0-2193 GCA_964580415.1 uncultured Nitrospirales bacterium | reverse complement strand
TCGAGGAGGTGTCGCTGGGCTACCCCGTCGACTTGGCGGTGCTCGCGGCGCAGCAGCATGTGCGCGGCGTGCATGTGCTGATCGCGGGCGCCGAGGGAAAATCGCCCAAGGCTGCCGTGGTGGAGTACGGAACCACCGTGACGGTGCGCCGCATTGAAAAAGAGGGCGTGCTGACCGGGATCGACCCGGCCTCGCCGTCCGCCGATGACGCGGCGCGCAGCCGCTACGGGCGCGTGCTGGCGATGACGTCGGAAAAGCGCATTGTGGGCGACCGCGAGATGCAGCGGATTCTCGGCGACAAAGAGCCGGGTAAAGAGGGTCTTTCCACTGTGTTCAACGGCCAGACCCGTCACAGTGTGGTGTTCGTGCCCAAGAGCGGCAAGATGTACGTGGCGTTTCCGGGCAAGGAAGGGATGATCGGCCCGTACAACACGATCTCCGTGAAGGAGTAGTTTTTCATGAGTGACGTGGTTCGCAATTTTTCCATGGGTGGCAGCCTTCGCAAACGCCGCCGCGACCTCCGGCGGCGGGCGGCCGGCCGCATTGGCCGCAGTATGCTGTTCCTCTTCTTGCTGGCGGTGGTGGCCGTGCTGTGGCTGAGCTGGGACAGTTACGACATGGGCTCGCTTATCCCCAGGGACCGGTCGTTCCAGGCCTGCGTGGTGGATGTGATGCGCAAGCAGGAGATGCTTGGCTCGTCGCGGCTGTGGGAACTACTGCCCGAGGGCGACGCGACCCGGGCCGGATTCGCCAGACTCTCCGCCAACCCGCCACTGCCAAAGTGGCTTCTGAACAACCTGAGCACGGGTATCAGCCACTGGTCAAGTTCGCGCCCCGACAATTTTGAAGACCTGCTCGTCGTCACCCGCATGACCCGCATCGGCTGTCTGGCCGAATACATGATGCATTTCCTGCCCGCAATAAAGTCGGACAACGCGGGCGGCCTGCGCCTGCGCCATGTGCCCGAGGCCTCGCTGTACTATGCCGTGCGCGGCCGTGTGCTGCTGATCAGCCCGTCGCGCCGCACCCTGGCCCACGCGCTCACGCTCGACGCCGACGAGGCCGCGGGCCGCGAGTCCCTCGCCGAATGGTCCGCCGCCGCGGCCGGGGCGGACCTCTACGGACGCATCGACCCGGCAGCCGTGCCCGAATTGAAGGGCACCTTCGACGCTGTGCAGTTCTCGTTGTGGATGGAGCCCGCATCCATCCGCGCCTCGGTAAAGGCCAGGCTCGGCGACGCATGGAAACAGCGTTTCTCCGGTCTGTTGGACGGCACGGCACCCCGCGACCTTCGTGTCGCGCCCGACGGCCGCGCCATGCTCTCCGCCGATTTCGGCAAGCCGGTCGGTGAGACCCTGCTTCAGTTTGCAAAGGCGTTCGGGCAGGAAGACAAGGCCGCATTGGTGCTGGGTGCCGCGGCATTGTCGGGCAACACAGAATATGCGCAGGCACTGGCCCTGCTGCAGGGTGTGCTGAACGGCGCCACCGGCGGGCTGCGGCTGTCATGGACCGGGGTGGATGTCAATGAAATGGCGCCGGTGCCGACCTTTGCCGGATCGGTGGACGGCGGCGGTGCCGCCCTGACGGCGCTGATTCAGGCACCGCCGGCCATACCCGCCAGAATTCCGGACATCGACGCGGTTCCCCGAATCGACGCGGAGAAGAAGCTGGTTTATCTGCCCATGATCGGCGGACCTTCCATGAAGCCCTGCTTCGCCCTGCAAAACGACGGCGTTCTGTTCAGCACCAGCCTTCCGGCACTGGCGGACATGCTTGCAGCCCCCCCGCCCGCCACGCTGGAAACGAAAGGCAATCTGTACCTGTGCGTGCGGCCCAAGCCCGCCGCGCAGGCCATTGCGGACATGGGCAGGGAACTGGCCGAGTTCCACCTCATTCGGGGGCAGGATGCGGAGAGTTTCGTCAAGGCGGCGCAGCCCTACCTCGACAGTGCCGGACGCATCAAGGAGGTGAGTCTGCTGGCCGCATGTGAAAACGGCGAACTGCGCGCCGACGCCCGGTTGACAATGCCGTAACTCCTCTTTCTGTTCCGAACATTGCTTGGGCGCGGAAGTTCTTGATCCCCCCTGGAGGACAGGGAGGACAAAAGTCCAGCAAGACCCGTTTGGGGTCGATTCTTGGGGTCTTCCGAAGTCGATCCGACAGTCGTTCGTCGATTGTGGGGCATTCTCGAAA
>CAZOMH010000833.1:0-2196 GCA_964580415.1 uncultured Nitrospirales bacterium | reverse complement strand
GGCGCGCGACTTCTGGATCTCCTTCTTGTTGTAGTCCTTGCCCTCTTTGCAGAAGGCCTTGGTCCAAGCCAACGCCTTTTCGTATTCGGCCTTGTCGTAGATGCCCTCGGCGATGCGGCGGTCGATCTCGATCATGTCGACGTTCTCGGTGCGCATGCCGAGGTACTCCTGGAAGAAATCGTAGTCCACGAAGGAGCCGGCGATGCCCATCGACGAGCTGCCGAGCGAGAGGTAGGACGTGCCGCGCATCAGGGCGACGGCGAGGCCGCCCTTGACGAAGCGCAGGAGCTTCTCTTCGACGTCGGACGGGATCGAGGTGTCGGTGCGGTCCTGCACTTCGCGGCCGTAGATGCCGAAGGCGGGCAGCCCCTTCTGGGCGTAGCCGGCGAGCATCGCGGCCAGATAGACCGCGCCCGGGCGCTCCGTGCCGTTGAAGCCCCAGACGGCCTTGGGCAGGTGGGGGTTGACGTCCATGGTCTCGGTGCCGTAGCACCAGCAGGGCGTGACGGTCAGGGAGACGCCCACGTTCTCGCGCTCGAATTTGGCGGCGCAGGCGGCCGCCTCGGCACAGCCGCCGATGTTGGTGTCGGCGATCACGCACTGCACGGGCGAGCCGTCCGGATATTTCAGCTTGGAGGAGATCAGCTTGGCCGCGCTCTTGGCCATGTTCATGGTCTGCTCCTCCAGCGACTCGCGCACCCCTTTGCGCCGACCGTCAATCACCGGGCGAATGCCGACCTTGGGAAAACCGTTCTTGCTCCAAATCGTGTTGTCCATTCCGACCTCCTCATTCAAATGATGGCGACAAAGCCGTTGATAGAGCTAAAAGCATAATCCTGTTGGGGGTGCGCGACAAGCGTCATTTCATGCAAAGACCGGACAAAACGTGCAAAGATCGGCCGCCGTAAACGTGTTTTTTGAAGAGTCTACGCGTTTTTGGCCCATTTTGACGGGGCCACGCCATAGCGGTGCTGAAACACGCGGTTGAGGGTGCGCGAGGTGTTGAAGCCGCAGGCCTGCGCAATCTCGTGCAGGGTCAAGGTCCGTTCGGCGATGCGTTTTTTGGCGTTTTCGAGCCGGACGTCCAGAATATAGCGGTGGGGCGGTCCGCGCATCTCCTGCTGGAAGAGCAGATAGAGCTGGCGGCGGGAAATGCCGGCCGCCGCGGCGATCTCCTCCATGGTCAGCGCCTCGTTGAAGCGGGCGTCGATGACGCTCACGGCCTGTTTCAGACGCGGGTGGGTGATCGCGAGGCACCCCGTCGACAGCCGCCGGATCAGCGGCCCCGGCGGCACGACGGTCACCGCCGGCGGCGTCTCGCCGCGCATGAGGCGGTCCAAGACCGCGGCGGCCTGGTAGCCCAGCGCATGCATGTCCGGCGAGATGCTGGTGGTGGAGACCGGCGAGAACGAGCAGAGCGACTCCAGATCGCCGACGCCGATGACGGCGACCTCTTCGGGGACCAGCAGGCGCGCCTCCTGGCAGATCTCCAGCAGGACGGCGGCGTCATGGTCGTCCCGGCACATGACCCCGATGGGCTTGCGGCACCCTTTCAGCAGCGCCAGCGTCGCCGCCGGACTGTACGGCGTGCGCGCGCCCGTCAGATCGGTGCAGGCCATGCCCAGCTCGGCGAGCCGTTCGCGGAAGGCCGCCTGCCGCTCGCGGCCCGAGGGCGACACGTCACACGCGAACCAGCCGTAATCCTTGTGGAACAGGTCATACAGGTGCTGCGCCGCCAGGCGCGCCATCTGCCGGTTGTCGGGCACGACCATCGGCGCTTGGAACCCCGGCGAATCGGTGCCCAGAATGACCGTGGGCACGGTCTGGGCCTTCTCCCGCACAAACGCGTTGACCTCCGGATCGCGGTGGCCCATGGCGATCATGCCGTGAAACACGCGGTCGCGGGGGATCTGGTTGGTGAAGAAATGGCGCGTGTCCATCAGCCAGTCGGCCTCATGCGCATAGTGGCTGATGCCCTGAAAGATGCGGTAGTCGTTCCACGACAACAGAAAAAAGATCTGTTTCCGGCGTTTCATGCCCTAACCCTATCACATCCAGCGGCCGCAAGCATCTCGGAAATGCACGAAATGTCCGACTTTTGCATGAAATGACTATTGAGGCATTATCGGGAATACCCCTATGATGCTTGGGCACTTGACTCCTACGATCTGAGTTGCACAAGCGACACATGGTCCT
>CAZOMH010000832.1:0-2196 GCA_964580415.1 uncultured Nitrospirales bacterium | reverse complement strand
CCTGCGAGGGGGGAAGGCCCGAAGGGCCGGTGGGTGTGGATCGCCGCGCCAAAGCCCAACCGCGACTTTTGTCCCTGCCATCTTCAAGGGGGGACCTAAGATCGCGTGGCGTCGGGTCTTTGGTGCAAGCAGTTCCAGGTCGCCAAAGGCGGACAAGCAGCGTCCTCCCCTTGTCCGGGGGAGGGAGAATGCGGCGGCCCACGCCGTCTGCGCGTGTTTTGGGTAATAACAACCAGCACGAAACATGGGCAGGATGCCCATACCATATGTCCGGAAACGCGGCAGAATGCCGCCCACAGTAGAAGAGGCTTCCAGCCTCTTTCGTTCGGCGTTTAGACCACGCAGCGTGCCAAGGTCAGCGGGAGGGCGATCAATGAAGTCGGACGCGCTCATGATGTCCCTCCGCCTTTGGATGCGCCCTCGGCGGGAGCGTTTCCTTGAACCACGTCGGGATCAACCCTGAAGACGATTCCCTGCATGCGGGGCTGAAGGACCGGGGCATAGGAGCCGACCCGCTCCAGACCGCTGTTCGCCAGGTGCAGCAGGGGTCCGGGAAGCAGGCCCAGCGCGAGCAACGACAGCGCGACAATCAATGCGGCAACGGCGTGACGTCCTGAAAGGTCCACCACCGGCGCGGCGTCACCGCCGCGCGGGCCGAAGAAGACGCGCTGCATGAACTTCAGTGCGTACGCCGCAGAAAGCACCGTGCCAAGCGCAGCCGGAACAGCGGCGCAGAGGTTTGACCTGAACGCGCCGAGCAGCACGAGGAACTCGCCGACGAAGTTGGCGAGGCCGGGCAGGCCGAGCGTGGCCATCATGAGGACCATGGCGAACGCGCCGAGTCGGGGCGAAGCGGCCCAGAGGCCGCCGAGCCGCGACATGTCGCGGGGGCCGCTGTTGCGCTCCATCACCGCGGCCAGCACGAACAGGCCCGCCACGCTGCAACCGTGGGCGACCATGAGCACCACGGCACCGCGCTGGCCCCACCCGTTCATGGAGAAGATGCCGAGCACGACAAAACCGAGGTGGCCGATGCTGGAATAGGCGATGAACCGGCGCAGGTCGGTCTGCGCGAAGGCGGCGAGCGCGCCGTAGAGGATGCTGACCACGGCAAGCCCCATGGCCCACGGCGCAAGCGTCTTGGCCGCCTCGGGAAACAGGGGCAGGACAAAACGAAGCATGCCGTAGGCGCCGACCTTGGCCATGACTCCGGAAAGGATGATGCCGCCGGAGGCGGGAATGGCGGCATAGGTGACGGGCTGCCAACTGTGGAAGGGGATCAGCGGCAGTTTCACGGCAAAGGCCAAGAAGAAGCCCAACGGCAGCGTCAGTGCAGCCACACCCGCCAGGTGCACGTCGCGCAGTTCCACCGCGTCGAGCGTTGCCTGGCCGGTCAACCGCATCTTGAAGAAAGACAGGGTCAGCATGGCAAACAGCATCAGCAGCCCGCTGGCCTGGGTGAACAGGAAGAACCTCAACGCGGCGCCGTTGCGATCCACGCGCGTGTCCCCCCACAGGATAATCAGGAAATAGACGGGGACCAGCATGGCCTCGAAGAAGACGAAGAACAGCAGCAGGTCCGCCGCAAGGAAGACGCCTGTCACGGCGGAAACCGCGGAGAGCAGGCACAGGTGAAACGCGCCGCCGCGCCGTCCGGCATCACCGTCGGAAATGAGCACGGCCACAAGACCGAGAAAGGCCGTCAGCAGGAGCATGACGAGGCTGAGCCCGTCGACAACGAGGTGGAGGCCCGCGCCGATCTGGGGGATCCACGGGGCGCGCCATTCGATCAGCCAGGGCGATGCCGCGCCCGCGACCGGGACCAGATACAGCCGCAGTGTCAGTGCAGACACCAGCACGCACTGGAAAATGGCCGCCGCAAGGGCAACCCTGCGGGCCGAGGCCGCGCTCTTGTATCCGGCGAGCCATGCCATCAGACCGCCCAGAAGCGGAAAGAGTATGATTGCCATGAGCCTCATAGCAGCACCACCAGCGCCACGGTAATGATCGCGCCAAGAACGATCCCGGCCATGTAGAAGCGCAGGCGGCCGGTCTGCAGGCGACCCAGTCCCGCGGCCCCGCCGTCGGCAGACGCGCCCACGGCGCGCCAGACAATTCCCATGAAGTCCTCGCGGCAGAGCGATGCGAACCAGACAAAGGGCCGGACGAGAACCGTATCGTAGACACGGTCGAAGC
>CAZOMH010000831.1:0-2209 GCA_964580415.1 uncultured Nitrospirales bacterium | reverse complement strand
GCGAACGCAGCCCGGCTTTCGTTCGTGCGCCCGGACAGCCACCAACCCCAACCCGGTTCTATTCTGTGGCATTCGCAGACGCCGCATTCCACGCCAATATCTGACCGTCCTGCTTCAGGCGCTCCTGGAGGCGGCCCGCATCCACATCCTGCACCGCCGTACCGGCGTCGATGGCCATCACCGCGGCCGTCGCGGCCGACTGTCCCAGCACCATGAACACCGGCTCCATGCGGATCGACCCGAACGCAATATGCGACGCCGACAGGCACACCGGCACCAGCAGGTTGGCGCATTCGGCGCGCTTGGGACGGATCGACCGGTAGGCGATGGGATAGGGGGGGAACCCGTCAACTTCCACATCCCCCTCGTTCCACACACGGCCGTCCTTCGCGTACCGCTGCACATTGTGCGAGTCCATCGTGTAGGCCGCAAGACCCACCGCATCCTCCGCTTTCACCCGCCCCTCGCAATCGTGCTGCGTCATAACATGATCGGAAATCATCCGGCGCGCCTCACGCACATACAACTGGTGCGGCCATCCGCCATTGTCGGTGAACTCGTCCTTCGGCAGGCCCCATGGACTCATCGCGGTGCGCACGCCTTCAGGAACGCGCGGGTCGTTGGCCAAAAACCACATCATCCCCTGCTGGTAGTCGCGGTGTTCGTTGAAAATTCGTTCGCGGACCGCATAATCCCCGTCGGGATAGTCATAGTTCATGCCGATGTTGTCACTGGCGAAAGCACCGCAATTGTTCGTGTCCGTCTTGCTGTTGGGCATCGGTGTGGACAACTGTATCACCGTCCAATGACCGGCGTTCAGATACCGCAGCAGCAGTTCGTAGCGCAACGGATCGTAGTTGTCCGGCTTGGGAAAAGGCATCCGGTTCGCCGGGTCGTTCGTAAGGCACATCCGGAAGTTGTACGCCTGAACCCGCCGGTCTCCCGCGCCCTCTTCGCCCGGACCGCCCTCATGAATACCCGGCAAAAGGCCGCTCTCCGGACGGCCCGCCACCACATACGGATCAATCGCGCAGTCAAACTGGTGAACCACCGCCTTCTTCGTCTGCACCCCGTTGAACGTCTCCCCGTACGCGGCGTTCGATTCCCGCCCCGCGTGGTACGAAACGCCCGCCCTGGCCATCAAATCCCCCTCATAGGTCGCGTCGATGAACACCCGCCCCGCAAACCGGCGTCCGCTTTCCATCACGATGGCGCCGATTCGACCGTCCTCCATTTCCACCCCCCTGGCCAGATCAAGGCGCTCCCCATAGGCAACCGGCACCTTGGCCTCCACCATCATCATCTTGAACGTGTCCTCGGCCACATGCGGCTCAAAGGTCCACGCCTCCGCCTTCCCGTAATGTTCGCCGAGCCGCCGGTAAAACTCGCGCGAAATGCCCCCGATAGCCCCCTTGTTGCCAATGTCCGTCGCCCCCAGGCCGCCCGACGTCAATCCGCCCGGGTGGCGACCCGGTTCCACAACCATCACCGTCTTGCCCATCCGGGCCGCCTGCACCGCCGCCGCAACCCCGGCCGAAGTACCGCCATAGACCACCACGTCATACACGTCGGCCGCGGCACAGGACGCCGTCCACAACAAGGCACAGGCCAGACCTGTGATCATAACCGCCAGTTTCGTGGACATGAGAGCCTCCTTGTTTTGGGTGCAGCTTCAACCGAACTTCGACGGTTTCGGTTCATAAACCTTCGAATTCTCCTTCACCAAATAATGAACACAACAGCAGGGATTAATGCAAGCAGGACAAGCCCCCGTAATACCCCGCACAACCTCTTTCAGAAGTCTCCCATAAAGTCTCCGCCCCGCAAAAAACATTCCAGCCGGCCCGGCCACTTGGGCCGGACCGGCTGGTCTTCTGTTGTGCCGTCTTTCCCGGAGCCTGCCTGATAATACCCGCGGCTTCCACGGGTCAACGGCCATTACCATGCGCCCTTTGGGCGCATCCTCTGCGACGATACTATCGGGACGTTCCCGTTTTGGCGCTTTCTCCGGCACGGTCCAAAACGGCCGCTTTGTGAAACTCAGGCCTTCGAGGGATCTCCCTGCCAAAGTGCGGGATCGATAATCCGCGCATTGGGGTCAAGCTGCTCCGTCGGGCTGCTGTACTTCGGCGTTCCGGGCTGGCGGTCAAAAATCGTCGGGGGCTGCCAGGTGAACTCGGAAACAACGCCGCGGCGCTTTTCGATCCTG
>CAZOMH010000830.1:0-2210 GCA_964580415.1 uncultured Nitrospirales bacterium | reverse complement strand
CTTCATGCCCACCTGGGACGAGGTGATGGCTTTTGTTGGGCCCCGGGGCGGTTTGTAAGCTGCCCGCAGAGAGGCGCGACAAGGCCCCATGATATAATTGACCTTGTTTAATTGATGTGTAGTGCAATCGCACAAGAGACGGGACGTTGCCTCTCGTAAGACGTTTCCTGCGCTGAGAAAGGATTAAGGACGTGCCAACCGCAGCAGAGAAGCTTTCCGATGAGGTGCTTGCCCTTCCGACCGATGCGCGCATCGCATTGGTGGACAAGATTCTGGCAAGCCTGAACCCTCCCACGCAACCCGAAATTGATCGCCTATGGATGGAAGAAGTGAAGAGGAGGGCCGGCGAAATTGACCGGGGCGAGGCGGACCTTGTCCCCGGCGAAGAGGTGTTTGACCGGATTCGTCGGAAGTACGCCCGATGAAGTTCATGCTTCACCGCCGCGCTGAGGAAGAGTTTGATGCGGCCGTGAAGTACTATAGGAGTGTCGACAGGGGCTCGGCCTCGAATTCACCGAAGAGGTCTACAGGACCATCGGGCGCATATGTGAGTTTCCGTATGCATGGCCTGCCTTGGAGGAGGACATCAGGCGCTGCCTCGTGAATCATTTTCCATTCCGGGTAATTTACAAAGTCGAGTCGGGCACGATCCGCATAATGGCCATTGCAAACCTGCACAGGCAACCGTACTACTGGCGCGAAAGGGCATAGGATTTCACTGTTTGCGGGGGAGGCAACGGGGTCAGTAAACAGTTCGCTCCGGCTGGTGGTAAAGGGTTGTGCCGGAGCCCCAATGTTGTTGTCATTGCGGCCTGTCCGTCCGGCATAATAAACAGGATGCGCCCCGCCGGCTTCGGCGCGGATGCATTGTGTTCTTGAACTTGAACTTCAACTTCGGCGTATTGCGGCGGTGGCCAAGGACAAAACAACAGGAGGTCGGTCCATGCGAATGACGATGGCGCAGGCAGTGATTCTGTTTCTGAAAAACCAGCACACCGAGCGCGACGGCGTGGAGCAGCCGCTCTTCGCGGGTGCCTTCGGCATCTTCGGCCACGGCTGCGTGGCGGGCATCGGGCAGGCGCTGCAGCAGAACCCCGATTTCCGTTATTACCAGATCCGCAACGAGCAGGCCATGGTGCATGCGGCGGCGGGTTACGCGAAGATGAAGAACCGCCTGCAGACCTTCGCCTGCATTTCGTCCATCGGCCCCGGCGCCACGAACATGGTGACCGGCGCGGCGGGCGCGACCGTGAACCGACTGCCCGTGCTGCTCATGCCGGGCGACATCTTCGCGCGGCGCAACGTGGCCCCGGTGCTGCAGCAGTTGGAATCGGAGCACAGCCAGGACATTTCGGTCAATGACTGCTTCAAGCCGGTCAGCCGCTACTGGGACCGCATCAACCGTCCCGACCAGATTCTCTGCGCGCTGCCCGAGGCGATGCGCGTGCTGACGAGCCCGTCCGACACGGGCGCGGTGACGCTGGCACTGCCGCAGGATGTGCAGGCCGAGGCCTATGACTATCCCGAGGAGTTCTTCCTCAAGCGGGTATGGCATATCCCGCGCATGCGCGCCGACAAGGCGGCGCTGTCGCGGGCGGCGGAATGGATTCGCGCCGCGAAGCGGCCGATGATCGTGGCGGGCGGCGGCGTGATTTACAGCGGTGCCTGCGGCACGCTGAAGGCGTTTGTGGACCAGACGGGTATTCCCGTGGGCGAGACAATGGCGGGCAAGGGCAGCCTGCGCTACGACCATCCGCTGAACCTTGGGGCGGTAGGCGTGACCGGCACCAGCGCGGCCAACCCCGTCGCGCACAAGGCGGACCTGGTCATCGGCATTGGCACGCGGTACAGCGACTTCACCACGGCCAGCAAGACGGCTTTCCAGGACCCGGATGTGCGTTTTATCAACATCAACGTGGCGGACTTTGACGCGAACAAGCATTGCGCGCTGCCGCTGCTGGGCGACGCCAAGGCCGTGCTGGAGGACCTGGGCGAAGCGCTGGCGGGCTGCCAGACAGAAGCCGCCTACCAGGCTAATGCCCGCACGCTGCACGATGCGTGGGAAGCCGAGGTGGACCGCATCTATGCCATCCGCAACACTCCGCTCACGAGCCAGGGCGAACTGGTCGGCGCGGTGAACGAGATCGGCAAGCCTGAGAGCATCATGGTGTGCGCGTCGGGCTCGCTGCCGGGCGACCTGCACAAGCTGT
>CAZOMH010000829.1:0-2212 GCA_964580415.1 uncultured Nitrospirales bacterium | reverse complement strand
GCATCCGTCACGGACCGATTGGTCGCGCTGGGCATAGACGTGTTCGTGGCCTTTCTTATTGCCCGGCCGGGGTTGTGGGCCTGGAATGCGTTTTATCCGGAAACCAAAGGTGTCACGACGCCCATATTCGTTTCATTGCTGGTCATGGTTGTCCCGTGGGTGCTGTTTATGGCTTTTTGCGTAAGGTCTTACAGAGGCACTCCCGGGAAATTGGCGCTCAGCCTGCTTGTCGTGACACCCGGGAGACCCACAGTCCCGTTTTCCACAGCCTGTGCGCGCGAGCTCATTCGTCTCTATGCCCCTGTGAAGGTCGTGAACCTTTTTCTCATGGTGGCCGATGCGGCCGTTTTGCACGGCATGGTTCCGGCTGTCTTTGGCCTGTTTTACCCTTCCAATCTAATCATCATGGCCGTCGTTTTCACACCGGCGCTGGTGTTGGCGGTGGGACATATGGTTGCTTTCGGACGGTCCCAATTGGGCCTGCACGACTTGTTGCTCGGGACACGCCCGGTCAAGAAAGGCTGATTCGATTTCGACCGCAGGCCGTAACTACTTGAATTTTAGCGCCCACTTGGCCGGCCCGCCCGTGCCGCTGTTGAACTTCACGCTGATGGCGCGGTCGTCGCGGGCGGTCTCAGCCTTGCCGCACGATACGACGGCTCCGTCCAGCGTGTATTTCTCCGGGGCCATAAACCACAGCGTGTACGGGGTGTCGGCGATGGCGGTGAACGCGCCGGAGAGGGTTCCCGTGGCGGCGTCCCAAGCGATGTCATGCTGGTCCAGCGCGCCCTGCAGCAGGTGATGGTCCGACGCGACAAACATGGGCTTGTCTTCTGCCCGCCGCAGTCCGAAGAAGCGCACCGAGCCTGGTTTTACATTCACCGAGAGTTCTCCGTGGAAGGTGCCCCGGTAACAGCCCGCCCAGAAATCGAAGACCGTGTAATAGGCGTTCGGGTCAAGACTGAGCAGCCCCGAGCTGACGGGAATGTCCACGGGCGCGTCGGCATCCCAGTTGAACAGCCCGACGAACAGCCATGAGCCGCCGGACGTGTCGAGCGGCAGCGACCAGATGCGCGGCGATTTCTCGTCGAAGAGGTCCAGCGGCCGTGCGGGCCGCGGCGGCGCGGGAAGGATGCGCCGCAGGATGTCCACCTCGTCGGGTTTCAGGTCCACGAAGGCGTCGCCGATCTTGACCGCACCGCCGCAGAGTGCCGCGCCGGTGAGCCACGCGATGCTCTGGTCGCGTGTGATGGCGGGAAACTTGTCCTTCACGCCCCAGCGCGCATAGGTCTCCCCGTGGCCGAAATAGGCGCAGTCCGGATCGGGCTGGTACTGGTGGGGGAATGCGTAGAAGCGGCGGATGGTGTTGGTCAGCGCGTCCACACCGCCCCAGGGGTCCTTGAGGTTCGGCGTCTTCCAGATGGGTCGGCAGTCATAGCCGGTGCGGATGAACTCCGCCACCGCCGCATTGACCGGCTGCGGCGTCATCGCGGTGAGCATCTTGTCCGGGCCCATGCCGTCGCGGAGGGCGGCCATGCCGCGCTCAAGCACTTCAAGATTGGTCAGTCCCTGCTGCGCGTGGCCTTCGGCCAGCAGCAGGAAATAGACAAAGTCCGCCTCGGCAATGCCGTCGAAGCCCCAGTCCTGCGTTATTTTTCGCGCCGTGTCGCGCACCCAGGCGCACACTTCGGGCCGGGTCACATCGACAATGAATTTGTCGCCGACGATCATTCGCCCCAGTCCCGGCTTGGGGTTGAGCATCCATTCCGGATGCTCCCTGGCCAGCGCCGAATTCTTGTCCACGGCGAAGGGGTTGAGCCACAGGCTTGTCGTCATGCCGCGCCGGTGTGCCTCGTCTGCGAAGGCCTTCATGCCCTTCGGGAAGCGTTCCGTATTGGCCTCCCAGTCGCCCACGCCCTGCTGCCAGCCGTCGTCCAGGGCAAAATGCGTCCAGCCGTACCGTTTGAGATTGCGGTCGACGAAATCCAGGTTTTCCATCGCCACCGTCTCGTTGATGTCGCTGTGGTACTTGGTGTTCCACGAGTCCCAGCCGTTGGGAACAAACACGGGCTTGTGGTTGATGCGGTTCACCACGGAGACGGCCTTGCCGAAACGCTCCAGCCCGACCAGCGCATTGTCTTCGGACACGCCCAGATAGAGCATCTCCGATTCCAGCCTGCCGCCGGGCGGTATCTCGACGGGCGGGTCATAC
>CAZOMH010000828.1:0-2216 GCA_964580415.1 uncultured Nitrospirales bacterium | reverse complement strand
AACACGGTCATGCTGGGCAGTCCGGCGGGCACCGGTGCGCGCATGTTTCAGATTCAGAAGAAGGACACGGCATGGACGGTCGAAGAGAAATGGACCAGCCGGAAATACCGGCCCTACTTCAACGACTCCGTGTTCTACAAGGGACACGCCTATGGATTTGACGGCGACCGGCTTGCCTGCATGGACACGGACACGGGTGACATGTGCTGGCAGGGAAAGCGCCACGGCGGACAGGTGCTGCTGCTCCCCGACATGGAGATGCTGCTGGTAGTCAGCGAAAAAGGCGAGGCCATCCTTGTCCCCGCCACGCCGACCGAATGCAAAGAGATCGCGCGGTTCAAGGCGCTCAACGGCAAGACCTGGAACCACCCCACAATCGCCCACGGAAAGCTGTTCGTCAGGAACGCCGAAGAGGCCGCCTGCTTCGCGCTGCCGGGCGTACAGTAGAAAAATGGCGTGCCCGTTTCGGACACGCCCCAATCATGCTTCGTCGCTGAACCGGCCTACAGCGTCCAGCCCTCGCGGTAGGGCGGATTGACCATGGCGGTGGCCTTGTCATTGTCGGTAAAGGTCATGGAATCCTTGTTCCAGTGGAGCCGGATGCCCGGAATCCGCTTGGCAATGTTGCCGAGCAGCGCCGTTTCGGTGAGCGGACCCGAATAGTCGAAGCCGGCGTCGGCCGCGCGGCCTTCTTTGCAGGCTGCGATCCATTCCTCTTCGTGGGAGCCCTTGATGCGCGGCATGGTCTCGGGCACCTTGACGTCCTTGAACTTCTCCTTGGGCAGCAGCATGGCGCTGTTGCCGTAAACGCCGCCGGTAATAAACCCGTTCTCGCCGATCATGACGAAGCCGCCCTCGGCGTCGCCGAGCAGGCGCGGATTGTCGATGCCCTCGATACCCGGAACCTGGATGCCGTCGTACCAGACAAGCTCGACCGGCGGCATGTCCCCGCGGGCGGGGAAGGCATAGCGGACGATGGACGCAAGCGGGTAGGTGTCGGGGTTCAGGTCCGTGTTGCTCGCCTCAATCGAGTCGGGCGCGCCGAGATTGAGCGCCCAGTACACCGGGTCAATGGTGTGCGCGCCGCGGTCGCCCATCATGCCGCAGCCGAAATCCCACCAGGCCCGCCAGGTCAGCGGATGGTAGGTGGGGTGGTACGGCCGTTCCGGCGCGGGGCCGAGCCACAGGTTCCAGTCCAGCTTCTCCGGCACCGGCGGCGTCTCAGTCGGGCGCACGCCCAGCTTGGAACTCCAATAGGCATGGCCCCACGGGTAATAACTCAGGTCGCACCAAGCATGGACGGTGCGTATCTTGCCGATGACGCCCGCGGCCACCCATTCGTTAATTTTGCGGGCATCGTCGCTCGAATGCCCCTGAATGCCCATCTGCGTGCTGACCTTCATCCCGCGGCCGATCTCGGCCAGCCTGCGCGCCTCATGCACCGTGTGTGTCAGCGGCTTCTGGCAATAGACATGCTTGCCCGCGCGCATCGCCGCCGCCGAAATGACCGCATGCGTGTGATCCGGCGTGGCCACCAGCACCGCGTCGATGTCCTTCTGCTTCTCCAGCATCTCGCGGTAGTCTTTGTACAGTTTTGCGTCCGGAAACTTGGCGAAGGTCTTGGCGGCGTAGTCGTGATCCACATCGCACAGCGCCACGACGTTCTCTTGTTTCATGTTGTTGAGATTGCCGCCGCCCATGCCGCCCACACCGACACCGGCAATGTTCAGCTTCTCGCTCGGCGCGGCAAACGCCGTGCCGCCCAGCACGTGCCGCGGAACAACGGTGAACGCCGTCGCGGCGCCGAGGAAGGCGCGTCTGCTCAGCTTGGCCATGACCGGTCTCCTTGGGTTGGTATGACCAGCGTAGCGCAAGGGCGGTTCGGAAATCGAACTGCGTAGGGTGCTCAGAGTCTTGCAAAGCAAAACGAAGCGCACCGTCTCCCGAATGGGAAACGCCGGCGGCATGGCTGCGCGCACTCAAAAAGAGAGCCAAAGCGGTGTCGCCGCTGCGCTTTGCCACCGCAGTCCATAAGAAGCGTTGCCCGGCCGCACCCGTAGAAGCGACGTCCCCGTCGCTTTTCGTTATTTTCCAAAACCGGTTCTGCGAAGGAACGCGACGGGGACGTCGCGTCTACGGAAAACAGTACCGATGCCGCCGCAGTCCAAATGGGCGCGTCGTTCGCGGTTTGTGTCGGGTAGTGCAAAAACGCTACT
>CAZOMH010000827.1:0-2220 GCA_964580415.1 uncultured Nitrospirales bacterium | reverse complement strand
CGCCGCCTGCCGGTCGATACGCGCGAACTCGGCACACTGGTCCTTGCCGGCCAGTTTCAGCGCCATGGCGCGGCGCAGCATGCGCCCGTCATTGTACAATTTCTCGCAGTCCGCCACGGCCGCGCCCGCACGGAAGTCCTGCAAACGCCCCAGCAGGCCGCGCAGCCCGCTGCCCGCACCGCAGGGATCGCCGCCCCGGTAGCCCTTCTCGGCGTCGCCCAGCAGCCCGCCCAGCTCGGCGCGCTGGTCCGGTGCGAGAATGGCATCCGGAACAGCCCCGATGGCGCCCTCCAGTTCCGAGAAGCCGGTCAGCACCTCCGGGTCGGCAATGGCCGAGGTCGGCGTGGCGCAAACCTGCGCGCCGCTGGCGTAATTGCCCGCCAGGTCCTTGGCGAACACGGTGCAATAGTAGAGCGTGGCGTTCTGCAGACCGGTGTCGTTGGCCGCCGTTGCCAATCCCTCGAAGACAGTGTCTCCGTCATCAACCGTTGTTGGGTACTGATCCGCCCGGCGTTGCACCCGCACCCCGGCATAGTCCAGATCGGCCGGGTTGGTCCAGGTCAGCGCCACCGTGCCGTCCCCGGCCGTCGCCGCAAGATTGGTCACGTTGCCCGGCGGTGTGGTGTCTTTGCCCTTGCACCCCGGCAGCGCAACCGCACCCAGCAGCAGCACCAACAGGCCAAACTTCACCCCCCAAAGGCTGTGGAAAGAAATTCTGGATGAGATGAAACCCTTGCGCAACATGACCGCCTCCTCGCATTTGACCCCGTATGGGCGTAAAGGACCAACTGACACCACTCTTGACGCGTCCAAAGGAAACTCTTCCCTGCCACGCATGACCCGATTCTATCACAGCCTTTACGGGAGCGAAAGAGAAAAACCGGGATAAAGCCGCCTCACCCGCCCTTTTCGGAGCCCGGTTTGGCCGGAATCGTCCGGACATAATGGCCGCCAATGTCTTCCGTCACCGAAAGCTCGCCCTGTTTCGTGCTGATACACATGGTTCCCCGCATTCCGCTGCAAAGGTAGGTATCAAGGTCCAGGTCGTACACATTCTCCCCCGTGGTGTATTTCAGGCGCGGGCTGCAGTCAGGAAGTCGATACACGACAGCATGGCCGCGCCCGCCGGCCTGAATGTCCCCCAGCGCGTACGGTGTCGCCGCAACCATCACCACAACATTCTTCATTGGAAGGCCGCTTTCATTGGAAACGGTGAAAGCGATCCGGTCCTGACACATCACGAAACAGGTCCCCGCAACAACTCCCGCAAGCAGGAGTACAATGGCGGGGCCAATCACCGCCTTCCCAAGTTTCATCTTTTCAAACCTCGCTCGCAGCAGCCCAGAAAAACGGGGCCGGCCGTTGCCAGCCGGCCCCGATAAAGGCGCGTTCAAGCGCAATCATCACCCTGAGAAATACACGTACGCAAAGATGATGCAGGCCATCACGAAGCACGAGGCAAGAACCTCCCCGACACCCCAACTGGCGCGGCTGCTGGACTTGTCCTCGGCCGTGGACGTGGCGAAGGTCAGACTCCTGATCTGCTCCTCGTCCGGCGCCGGCGTCAGATAGCTGAACACCACCATGACCACCGCCGAAACGATGGTGATCAGGATGCTGAAATACTGGAAGTTGATGTTGCTCACGATCCAGAAGAATGATCCTTCCGTGTAATGGAAATTCGAATTGAGCGTGCAGGGGGTGTCCACCGCCATGCGGAACACGCCGATAATGAAGCCGATAATCATCGCCCACAGGCAGCCCGCCGCATTCAGGCGTTTCCAGAACACGCCGAAGAAGAACACCACAAAAATGGGCGGGGCGAGATAGCCCTGGACCGACTGCAGATAGTTGTAAAGGCCGTTCGCGCCCTTCACCACCGGAATCCATGCCATCGCAATCGCCACCATAACACCCGTGGCGATGCGGCCCATACGGACGATTTCGTGCTGCGACGCTTTCGGGCGCAGTTTCTGGTAAATGTCCACCGTGAACAGCGTCGAACAGGCGTTGAACACGCCCGCGAGCGACCCCATGAGCGCCGACAGCAGACCGGCAACGACAATCCCCCGCAGCCCCGCCGGCAACAGGTGTTCCACCATCAGGGGAAATGCGCTTTGCGCTCCGTTCGGATGGCCCAGGGCTTCCGTGAGCGCCGGCACTTTGCCGCTCTTGGCAAGGGCGAAACAGATCAGACCGGGAATGATGAAGCTGTGGTTG
>CAZOMH010000826.1:0-2228 GCA_964580415.1 uncultured Nitrospirales bacterium | reverse complement strand
AAGAACTCAAGTGGGACGGCGAGAACCTGCGCTTCACCAACAACGATGCGGCCACCGAGTTTGTCAAGCCCCACTTCCGCAAAGGCTGGGAACTCCCCGAGATTAGCGCATAGCGGAACAGGCAAACGCAGTCACTGCAGCGCCCGTCCTTGCGGCGGGCGACCGCCGGGGCACGGCCCCGGCTTTCCTGTGGAAGCGTTGCTTCCACAGGAAAGCGGCGGGATGGCCGCAGCACTCTAAAGAAGGCCTCGCTCACTTCCTCTTTAGATGGAAGGCCCGGGGAGTATTTCCTGCTACGGCTGCCGGAACCCGTTTCTCAGGGCAGGCTTTCGACGGCGAAATACTGTCCGTTCTCATATACCGTGTTGTCGACCGTGATGGCCGTCACCAACTGCCCAGGATTCTCGGGAAGCCCGGTGAAATCGAGCCGCAGGATCGCGCCGAATGCGCCATAGGGTATGGCCGTATAGATGTTTGTGGGGGTCTTGCTTTCGAGCGCGATGTTTGCGCCGCCCGTGTTGGGGGTGACCACGGGGTCACTCCAGTCCTGGCACAGACCGTCGTCGCCGGCACCCACCAGCGCCGCGGTAAAGGCATAGGGACTCTGAATGTTCATGGAGAACTTCGTGACGTAGCGGGGCACATAGGAGGCCCGGATGAAGAGCGAGGCGCGTCCGTCCACGATGGTGTATTCAGGGACGCGGAGATCGCCGCGGAGCACGTCGCCCGTATAGTCTGTGGGCTTGCAGTCCGGTCCGGTGTACTTGCCGGAAACGCCCTTGAGCTTGATTTCGAAGGAGGGGGTGAAACTCGCGTTATCCCGCCGCAGCGTGGCCCAGCGGAACGTGTAGCGTCCGCCAAGGTCCCGCCAGAGTTCGTCGAAGCGCTGGCCCAGTTCCTCGATGCTTCCGGCCTTGTAATAGGCGCCGCCGGTGTCGGACGTAATCTTCTCAAGATTGTCCGGGGACAGTTCGCTGCCAAACCCGATGCAGTACACGTTGATGGCGCGGTCCTTGGCCGCGCTGATGATGCTGTCGGGATTTGCGTTCGTGCTGGATTCATCGACGCCGTCGGAAAGAAAGACCACGTAGCGCTGCTCGTCGGCGCCCTGATCGCCGGGGAACATGCCAATGGCCGCGTACACGGCGTCCCAGCACCGCGAGGATGCCGGGAACCCCTGGACGTATTCGCCCCAGATGGCGTCAATGCGGGACTTCAGGTAGTCCTTGTTCGTGGTGAAGTCGGCCACGACCATGGGCGGATGGGCCGGGTCTTCGCGGTGGAACTCAATAATGCCGACCTGCGCGTCGGAGGTCATTCCATCAATGAACTCCTTGGCGGAGGTTTCCATCATGTCGATGGCGTCGGACTTGCCGTCCCCGTTGCCGTCCCCGTTGCGCACGGGATCGGCCATGCTGTTCGTGTAGTCCAGCACGAGGAAACACTTGGACTGTTTGTTGGCGGCCGGGGCCAGGAGAAAAGCCGTTTCGCTTGGACTGATGGTGTCTTCGTCTTCCTTGGCCGTCAA
Source organism: uncultured Nitrospirales bacterium (assembly GCA_964580415.1). Classification (GTDB taxonomy): domain Bacteria; phylum Hydrogenedentota; class Hydrogenedentia; order Hydrogenedentales; family CAITNO01; genus CAITNO01. Next base: position 700 of record CAZOMH010000826.1, on the reverse strand, counting down.
CTCAAAGTCCGCCGGTGCCGCCACAACGGCATGGTCTGAGTTGTCCCGCAGGGCGAAAGTGAAGTCGAGCAGATAGGGCGCCGAATAACTGGGCACGGCATTCTCTATCTTGAAACTGCATCCCGTCAGTGTGAGGCACGTTACAGCGGCAAACCAGAGTCCCGCCAAAATCCACCGGCGGCCAGATGTTTTCATGTTGATGTTTTCCTTCCTGTCACAACCCTGCAAGGATACACAATGGGGTGACGCTTCTTTACAACCACAATATATAGTAGTTTCGTCCTGCGGCGCAACTGGCCGGGTAAACGCCCATGGAATCAAGTTCATGGGACCTATGGGACATATGGGACGCATGGGAAGGGGGGCAAAGCTTGCCGACCCGCGCCCGGCATGCATCGTCATTGCGAGCAGAGCGAAGCAATCTCTTGTAACCAATACCCGGACTTCACAATTTGGTTTCAAGGGACTGCCGCGTCGGGCCACGCCCTCCTGCCAAAAAGTGTAGGAACATCGCCTGTCGTTCCAGACCGTTTAACACAGGCCGACAGCCGAGGGCGGCTGTCCCACACGCCCGTTTCCTCTTTCCCATCCGCCCCATGGGTCTCATTCGTCCAAGCCTCTGCAAAAGCATCTTACTGTCCTACTTCACAGAAACACTTCCTTAAGAAATGCAACACTTGGTGCAGATCTAATAGGGGCA
>CAZOMH010000825.1:0-2233 GCA_964580415.1 uncultured Nitrospirales bacterium | reverse complement strand
CATTCAGGAACATGGCGCAGCGGCGCATACAGAAGGATCAGCCACTGCGTCGTGGACGGCAGCCCGCCGCCAAAACTGGCAAATATCTCCCTGAACTGGCTGGTGAGCATCAGCACCGCCAGCGATCCGACCAGCACCACCGAGAGCAGGATGGCCTTCAGGTAAAAGAGATGCCCGGCCAGCGCGTCCTGAAACCGCCCCGTCTGCGCGAGACCCTGCTCCAACCGGTCCAAAACTTTGCCCAGCCGCCCCGTCTCCTCGCCCACGCGGACAATGTCGGTATAGGACGGCGGAAAGAACCCGGGCCGCCTGGAAAGCGCCTCGTAAAGGGAAAGCCCGTTCTTCAGGTCCAGACTAAGCACAAAAAGAAGCATGCGAATCTTCCGGTCCGGCGCGTCAAGGGCCATCGCCGAAATACCGTCCGCAAGGGGGACGCGCAAATGAACCAGGTCCGCCAGTTGGCCCGTCAATTCCAACAGCGCCCGCCGGCGCTGCGAAGCCCGGAGAAAAGCGGGACCGCGCCAATTCGGACCATACTTGCAGGGTGTCTTTGGGAAGGACATCGCGCAGCTTCTCCTTCTGTTCAGAAACCGACGAAAAGAGAACTCAGTTGCAGCACGGGCATAATCACGGCAATGACAAGTGCGCCGAAAACAACGCCCACGCAGACAATCACCGCGGGCGCCGCCAGCGCGGTCACCGTGGCCGCGCGCCGTTCAACCTCCCGCTCGTAGGAATCCGCCAGCCGCAGCAGCGCGCCGCCCAGTTCGCCCTGGCTCTCCGCGTTGCCCACCACCCAAAGGAAACTGGGCCGGAACACTTTCATCGCCGCAAGCGCCTCCGAAAGACGGTTCCCGTTCCTCACCAGCACCGCCGCGTCCTGCGAGGCCCGCGCCACGCGGAGGCTTCCGCTGGCCATCCCCGCAAGCACCAGGCCTTCGGGCGCCTGCGCCCGGTTGGTGATCAGCAGGCCCAGCACCCGCGCAAAACACTCCGTGATGGCCGCCGCATACAACGGCCCAAAGAACGGGCACCGGTACTGAAACCATTCCTGCATCCGCATGCGGGCCGCGCGTCCGCGCGCGCTCATCCCAAGGCAAAGCCGGATCACCAGCAGCGACAGCAGCAGCCCCGCCCAGACACCCGCCGTGCCCTGGCCGAACAGTCCCCCGATCCACATGCTCAGCCCATAAATGATCCGTGTCGGCCAGGGCAGCCGGCCGCCAAGGCCTCCGTACACGTCCGCAAGCTCCGGAAGGATGACAACGCACATCACCGTCATCAGCACGCATGCCGCCGCCAGCAGAAACACGGGATAGGCCGCCGCCTGCCGCATGGCGTTGCGCGCCTCGGTCAGACGTCCGTAGTGCTTGGACATCTGCGCCAGCACTGCGGGCAGGTTTCCGGTCTGTTCGCCCGCCCGAATCAGGCTCAGCATCGCCGACGGAAGCCCCGCCCCGCTCCGGCCCAGCGCTTCGGCCAGGCTTCCACCCGACTCCAGCACCCCCTGCACCTCCGTCAATATCCTGCGAACCCGGCGGCTGCGGGCATCCTGCGCCAGCAGCGCAACCGAAGGGGCCAGCGGCATGCCGCCGCGCGCGATGGTCCACAACTGGTCGCTCAGCAGCGCAACCTCTTCCGCCTTGAGCGTTTGCCCGGGCCGGGCAAACCGGGCCCATGCGCCCTGCTCAACAACTCCCGTGGCCCGAATGCCCTGTTCGACAAGCCGCTCCTCCACCTGTGCGGCATTGGGACCGTCTGCAAACCCGCTGACGGTACGGCCGTTCTGATCGCATCCTTCATATTCAAAAGTCGGCATGTTCCTCACCTCATCGTCGGTTCGCACTCTTCCGCGAAACGGTCGCCGCCCGCGGGCGCATCAGCGCGCCGGAGACAGTTCCCGCCAGGAAATCCGTGTAAAGCCCCCGGGCTGTGTTTCGCTCTCGGCGCTGACAGGCTTGTAAACAGCCTCAATGCGTCTTTCAATATTGCTGCAGCGCCCCGCCGCGCACACCACGACCAACCCCGCCCTCCCGGAGCTTTCCGAGGGTGGGGATGCACCCGCATCTGCGGACTGCTGTATCAGCGGCGACACGAGGGCGATGTACTCCGCGCCCTCTCTTCCGGTCAGACGCACAGGGGCCACACCGGTCGCTCCAAACGCGGGAAGCTGGCGCACTGCCGCCGGGGCGGCAGACACGGGCCATTTCGCGCAGGCCGGCGCGCGGGTCGG
>CAZOMH010000824.1:0-2241 GCA_964580415.1 uncultured Nitrospirales bacterium | reverse complement strand
CGACCCCGCGAAGCTGGCACCGCCGGCCGCGGACGCGGCGGGGTTCCCGTCGAGCGACACCGCGCTGGACGCGCGGAAGGGGTTTGAATCGCCGCCGCCGGGTTACGGGGAGGTGCCATACTGGTGGTGGACCGGTGACCCGCTGGACAAGGACCGGCTGCTGTGGCCACTGGACAAACTGCACGCGGCGGGCATTCCGGGGGTGCAGATCAATTATGCGCACGATCCGGGCATGCTGACCTATGCGGTGGAGCCGCCGATCTTTTCCGACAAGTGGTGGGACTTCTGGACATGGATGACCGGGGAGTGCCGCAAGCGCGGCATAGGCATCGGCATGAGCACCTACACCATAGACTGGCCGGGCCACGACAACCTGTTTTACCAAATTGGCGTCACCGACGGGTCGCTGCGCGGGGCGAGTCTGGACAAGAAGACCCAGCGGGCCGAGGGCGGAAAACCGTTGTCATGGAAACTTCCGGACGACTGTGTCAGTGTGACGGCATACCAGTTGAACGACAAGACACTGGTGCCCGGTTCGGAGGTGTCGCTGCTGTCGCGCATCAGCGCGGGCCAGCTGGAATGGACGCCGCCGGAGGGGCAATGGCAGGTGGTGGCGGTTGTGGCCAACTCGCCGGAACGCTCCGTGGACCCCATGAACCCGGAGTCGGGCAAGAAGGTCATCGAGAAATTCTTCCAGCCCTTTGCGGACAAGTGCCCGGGCGACTTGGGCAAGGCGCTCAACTACTTCTTCAACGACGAGTTGAACTTTGGCGTGAACGGCTGGCTGTGGTCGGACACGTTTGCGGCGGAGTTTGAAAAGCGCAAGGGGTATGACATTATGCCGGTGCTGCCGGCGCTGTTCTTCGACATCGGCCCGAAGACACCCAAGATACGGCTCGACTATTCGGATGTGATGGTTTCGCTGTCGGAGGAATGCTTCTTCCGGCCCATATTCGAGTGGCACTGGAAAAGGGGCATCATGTTCGCCTGCGACCCGGGCAGCCGCGGCGGCGATCCGGTCGAGTTCGGCGACTATTTCCGCTGCGTGCGGTGGTATGCCGCGCCGGGCCACGACACGCCGGGCGGCAAGGCGGACCTGCGCAAGGACAAGGTGTCCAGTTCCATCGCGCATCTGTACCAGCGGCCGCGGGTGTGGCTGGAAGGGTATCACAGCCTCGGCTGGGGCGCGACGCCGGCCACCATTTTCGACTCAAGCTGCAAGAATTTTCTCTACGGCGCGAACCTGCTGAACCTGCACGGCCTCTATTATACGACCCACGGCGGCTACTGGGAGTGGGCACCGCCCTGTTTCCACTGGCGCATGCCCTACTGGGATCACATGGGCCCGTTCATGAAGTATTTCGAGCGGCTCAGCTACCTGCTCAGCCAGGGCGTACACCGCTGCGACGTGGCGGTCATGTATCCCACGGCACCGCTGGAGGCGGGCATGGGCGGGGAGGACCTGGTTGATGCCGCGTTCAAGACCGGCAACGACCTCTACATGAAGAACGGAATCGATTTCGACTTCATTGACTTCGAGTCGCTGGACCGCGCGCAGATCACGGACAGGCAACTGACCGTTTCGGGCGAAGCCTACCGGGTGCTGGTCCTGCCGTCGATGAAAGCCATACGGCAGTCGTCGCTCGACAAGGCGCTGGCCTTCTTCCGCGCCGGCGGCGTGGTCATCGCCACGGGTGGATTGCCCGAGGCGAGTGACCGTATTGGACGCCAGGACACAACGCTGGACGCGCAGGTGAAGGAAATCTTCGGCGCCACCGCGGCCGAGGCGCGCGATGCCAAGTCGACCGACCCGCAGGGCAACGCCGCGGGCGGCGTGGGTGCCGCGGTCAAGTCGAATGACGCCGCCGGGGACCTGATTACAAAGTCTATAGCGCGCGATTTCATGCCCGGCGGCGGGGGGCAGGTGCTGCACCGCAAGATCGGCGACCGCGATGTGTACATGGTCATGGGCGCGGCGAAGAATTCGGAATGCGTGTTCCGCGCCAAGGGCGTGGTGGAACTGTGGGACCCGTGGACGGGCACGTCGCAGCCAATCCACACCATTATCCCGTCGGGCGAGAACACAACGGTGCGCATGCCCCTCGACAAGGACGAGGCGCAGTTGATCGTGTTCAGTCCCGGCGAGCCGAAGACCACCATCGAAAAGACGAATCTGGACGACGTGGTTGAAATCGACGCCAAGGGCGGCAAGGTCACCGTAACGGGCCATGCGGTCAGCGC
>CAZOMH010000823.1:0-2242 GCA_964580415.1 uncultured Nitrospirales bacterium | reverse complement strand
CTGTATCGGCGGAGCCGACGGCGCGCTGGGCCGCGGCATGATGTGGCAGGGCATGTCCCTGTGGGCCTCCCTTCACCACCAGCCCACCCAGTGGATACCCAGCACATTCATGCCGACCATGCCCGGCCGCCTCTTCTTCCTCAAGGAACTGGCCGGACCGCTTGAGCCGGAATGCAATTGATTGACTTTCGGAATGTGGGACAGCCGCCCTCGGCTGTCAGCTTCTGGCAAAGATTCAAGGATCGACAGCCGAGGGCGGCTGTCCTACATGTTCGGAAGGACCGACGACCATGACAACGATGATGGCAGTGGTGCTGGCGCTGGCCGGCTTCGGTTCAATCGATGCAATACCGCTGGCGGGTGACTATCAGGTCGTCCAGCGCGGTCCGGACAACACGGGCGCCTTTTTCGTGCCCCTCGGCGCGGATGTGCCCGCGGGCGCGCTGATCAAGTTCAGCGTCACCCGCTACGGACGTCCCGTAACCTCGGGCGGGGAAAAGGCCGATGCGGCCCTTCCAAAAGATCAGGCGGGCGTCAATGTCAAGGGCATCAAGCCGGGCGGCCCCTACTGCATCGATGCCGCCGCGACCGGCGCCGACGGGACGACCGTCGCCCGTGCCAAGTTCGACAACATCCTGGTCGGCGACCTCTGGGTGCTCGCGGGCCAGTCCAACATGGCCGGTTCGGCGCCGATCAAGGAACGGCTCGCGCCGGACCCGCTGGTCAACATGCTCGGGATGGACGGAGTCTGGGCGCCCGGCGTTCCCCCGACGCACCGGACGGTGGAATCGGACGCGCGGATCATCAAGGACCTTCTGCTTGGGCGCGGCGGCATGAAGTCGGAAGAACAGATCGCCGAGGCCGCCCGGCAGAGCCGCGCGGGTGAGTACCCCTCCGGCGGCGCGGGCTGCGAGACCTTTTTCGCCTCCTGGCTCGCCAGGGAAACGGGCATTCCGCAGGGACTCATCCCCACCGCTTTCGGCGGCACCTCGCTGGACGAGTGGAGCCCCGACCTGATGTCCAAGGGCGACGCCAGCCTCTACGGCAACATGATCCGCAGCATCACCCGGGCGGGCGGCCATGCGCGCGGCATGCTCTGGTACCAGGGCGAGGCCGACGCATGCAGCGGCGATCCGAAGGTTTATGACACCTACTACGACCGCTTCAAGATCTTTGCCGAATGCACCCGCCGCGATTCCAACAACCCGGACATGGTTTTCATCACGGCCCAGCTCGGCCGCACGGTCATTCTGCCTCCGGAGCTTGAGGCGCACTGGGACGGGCTGCGCGAACAACAGCGGCGACTGGCTGCCGAGGTGCCGGGGGTGCATACGGTGCCCGCCGCCGATCTGGCGCTGAGCGACGGCATCCATGTGGGCTGGGACGGACACAAGATTCTCGGCGTGCGCATGGCGCGCGTCGCGCTGCCGCACGTCACCGGCGACGGCGACCGGCCCGGCATCGATCTGGCATCGGTCCGTTTTGCCAACGCCGAACACACCGTGATCAACGTGGACTTCAACTACGTGGCGGGCAGGCTGCAATCCTGCGGGCTGCCGCGCGGATTCACACTCGCCCTGCCGGACCAGCCCGCACGCGACCTGTTCTTCGACGTCCGTTTTGACGCCGATCACCCCAACCGTGTGGTGCTCTCCCGTGGAACGGTCATCGACCCCGCCGCCAGGCTGTCTTACGGACAGGGACTCAATCCCGTCCTCAACATCACGGACAGCGACGACATGGCTCCGTGCTGTTTTGGTCCCGTTCCCATCGCGCCGTTTGAGGAGGGAAGATAGGCGTGGGGCGTGCGGGGACATTTTCCGGGTATTACGGGTTTCAATAGGGTGCGGGACAAAAGGAACCACTCCAGGCGGATTGAACAAGGAAAAGGCGCTGGATTACCTGACGGGGCGCGACCACGTCTCGCAACGGTCTATGGTGTCCGCCGCATCGGTATTTTCGGTTCCGTCGCGCGCGGCGCAGGCAAGGACTCAAGCAACCCCGGTGTCCTGGTTGAGATGGAAGACCCGACCTTTGATCGCTACATGGATCGATTGAGGCCATTTGGGCGTGCCCGTGGACCTTGTGCTGAGGAGTTCGCCAAAAGAGAGGCTGCGCCCATCCGTTGAACGCGAAACCATCTATGCCTGGAGACTGGCGCGTTCACATTGAGGATTCTCACAGATGGCAGAATAGAGCCGGGTTAATAAAGGGGGCGGGGGTCAATCTCGGCGCTGGTATA
>CAZOMH010000822.1:0-2243 GCA_964580415.1 uncultured Nitrospirales bacterium | reverse complement strand
TTCTTTCTGGTAGAGCTTCAGGTTGGGACGCACATACCGTCGCAGATCCCCCTCCTTTAGGCCGGCAACCGTAATCCCGGCGTCCGGCAGGATTTTCGACACGGTCGTCACCTCTCCGACCTCCTCGCTGACGGAGAGCGACAGGCTGAACGGATTGAGCGAGAGCGTCGTGCTTTTCGCGTCCCAACCGGACAGGGTGACCGAGAGGCCTTGGGCTCCGGGCCTGATCCAGACGGTGGCCGCATATGCGTCTTCAGGGAACGCGACGGCCTTGAGCAACGGCGACGGCGCGGCCACGGGATCCGCGATCTTGGCGGACACATTGTCGATGCGGACCTCGCCTTCCCAGGTCCAGAGCGCGAGCCGGGTGATCCGCTCCCCGGGTTTGACAATGAAGGCACCCCGGTAGCAGCGCGGTTGTTCGGTCAGCTTATTCACACTGAAACAATCGCGCCTGTTCACCCGGATCAGGCACGAGGCGTTTTTACCCGAAACATCGAGGCTGATCTCCAACACACGCTCTTCCGCCGACGGGGCGACATTGAGCTCTTGAAACAGCGCCCCTCGCTTCAGCCGCAAAACCCGGTTGGGCGCACCGGGTGCGACCGGCACCGGCTCGGCCTCGGCGTTGCCGTAGGTGTATTCAGGCACCCAGCCGGCAGGAAGCGCTTTACCGGGGAACGTCCATTTCTCAATCGTCTTCTCGAACGGAGCCGTCTCCTCAAACCCGCCATTTTTGAGGATTTCCCGGAGGGGCGACCCGGATCCCGTTTCCGCCGCATGGGCTGCGGCTAGCCCAACCACAACCATGGCCAGACACAAACGCAGCCTTGTTTTCATAATGTCGTCCTTGTGGCACTGATGCAGTCGATCAGGGCCTGTCCGCTGACGCCCACATAGAGATAACCCGTCTCATAGGGAGCCAGCTCAAGCTTGAACGACTTCGGTTCCGGTTTTTCCGTGAGTTCCCAAGAGCCAAGCTCATGCCTGATTTCATGCCCGAAACCGCGCTTGTCATCGGGCTTCCTGATGCAGGAACTGACCCAGGCTTTGAGCCGGCCTTTGCCGGAAACCATCAGCGTGCCGCTGATCAGGTTGCCTTTTTCGGATGACGGCACCTGCATGTACGCATAGATGAGTCCACCCTGTATGTCCACCTGATTCTTGTTGTGAGAACCCGCAATCAACCTCACCCGGCTACCGCCCCAACCTTTTGGGAATTTCGCGCTGGAAATGCCATGGGCCTCTTTTGGGGTATCCATAAGTTCAGAGAAATTGCCGTTGTAAAGAAGGTTCTTGCCGATCACGGCGTTGCGGAAGAGAACCTGGTTATGCGGTGCCGTGCCATCCAGTGAACTGTTCTCGGAGGTGTTGGGCGGCTGAAGGTTCGTGCAGGTGCGGTGGACGTGCACCTTCCATACCTGTCCGTCGGTGATCCGAGAGCCCATGGGTTCCGCCGGGATGCGGGCTTCGATCACATACCGGTCTTTCAGAACTTTGGTTTTAATCTCCGCCCCCGAGTCGAAGGCGGCTTCGCGCAACTTGGCGTCATAAAAGGTTCCGGCGCTGTTGATGCCCCAGTGGTAATAGTCGGCTTGGGGCGGCGCCAGAAAAATCTCCATGGCGTCGTCTCTCCAGACATCGCCGTCGCGCCCTTTGGCCGCGCTCTTGAGCGCCGACCAGGCATGTTCCGTCATCGCCTCGATGCCGATATACCAGTTATCCGTGTCATAAAGGATCCTGACCTTGGTTTCTTCGACAGGCTCGGAACCGCCGGCGGTCAGAAAACCGGTCACCAATGGGGCTTTGCGCCAGTCTTCCTCGTCCAGGATACCGTCAACGGTCACCTTTCCCTCAAGCCCGCGGACCGGCACGTCGTTCTGCGCCGACATCACTTTCTTGAGCGTAGCCGCTCCCGCGACCCAGAACTGCTTGAGGAATGTGCGATCCGCGGCAAGGCGCCGTTTCAGGGCGGCGTCGCCGCCGGCCAGTTTGTCGGCCTCGTCCAGATAGCCGGTAAGGCGTTTCTCCGCGCCGGGCACGGTCAGGCAATAGTTGATCCGGTCTGGGCCGCCATAACCGACATGCCCCGGCGCGCCCTCCCAGAGCTCGCGCCGGTAGGCCTGATATTTCTTCATGGGCTCTGCGGCGTCGCCATAATATTTTCCGTAGGCCTCAAGCATCAGTGTGTCCACATCGAGGGAGGCATCCCACAGCATTCTGGCGGCCACGTAATAGAACGG
>CAZOMH010000821.1:0-2249 GCA_964580415.1 uncultured Nitrospirales bacterium | reverse complement strand
CAGCATGCCGAGCATGACGGGCGCGCGCGAGCTCTACAAGACGGGCGTGCTGGGCAGGGTCGGCCGCGTCGAACAGCAGCGCAACGGCACCCGTCCCTTCTGGTACAGCCGCCTCAAGGAGGCCAAGGCGGAGGATGTGGACTGGAAGGAATTCCTTGGCGGGTCGCCGGACGAGCCGTTCTCCCCGGACCGTTACTCGGGATGGTACGGATACCGGACGTTCTGCAACGGGCTGATCCCCCAGTTTGGCAGCCACTACATCGATCTCGTCCACTACATCACCGGCGCGTCCTTCCCGCTGTCCGCCGTGGCGATGGGCGGCACGTTTACCTGGAAGGACGAGCACAATTTCGACGTCCAAGACCAGACGCAGTGCCTCTGGACGTATCCCGAAGGCTTCATGGTCACTTATTCGACCTATTTTGGCAACGGCAACGGCAGCACGTTCAAGATTTTCGGGGACCAGGCCACCATGGACCTGCTGGAGTGGGAGCATCCCTTCGTCACGGCCGAAGGCGCGGGCAAGCCCGACGGGCGGGTGAAGGACAAGAATATGATCGAAGACGTGCCCATGCCGGACCATATTCTTGACTGGCTCCAGTGCGTCCGCTCGCGCAAGACGCCCAACGCCTCCATTGACGCCGGCTACCAGCACGCCGTGGCGTGCCTCATGGGTGTGATGGCCTGCGACAGCGGCAAACGCATGATCTACGACGCGGAAAAGCGCGAGATTCGCGAGGGCTGAGGAAAGACAACAAAGCGGCCACGGTGCGGGCTTTCTGCCGCGCCGTGGCCGCTTTCACTTTTCTCAGGAGAAGAACTTTCGTTTGAGACGGGCCATGAACCCTTCCGGTCCCAGCGAGACTTTTTGCGCGCCCTGCTGGTAATAGGTTGGCGGGGGGGGTGCGGTAACGCGGAGTGTAATCACGGTTACGTTGTCGCTGCCGCCCGCCTCGAGCGCCTGCGCAATAAGCCGGTCCGCAGCCTCGCCAAGGTCCTGCATGGCCAGCGCGCCCGTGATTTCCGTGTCGGGCACCATGTTGCTCAGCCCGTCGGAGCATATAAGGAGCGTGTCGCCCAGACGCAGCTCGAGGGCAAACAGATCGGGTTCAATGCTGTCCTTGATACCCACGGCCCGGGTAATGAGATTCTTCAGAAGGTGCGTGCGCGCCTCTTCGGCGTTGATAAGGCCGTTGCGCATCTGCTCGGCGACCAGCGAATGGTCGTCCGTGATTTGCCTGAGGCCGAACCCCTCCCGGAACAGGTAAATGCGGCTGTCGCCCACCTGGGCCATGTACGCCCAGTTGCCCATAACCGCCAGCACCGAGGCGGTCGTGCCCATGCCGGCATATTCCGAAGAGCTCTCCGCTTCATAGTAGACGGCTTCGTTCGCCGCCTCAATCGCCTCGCGCAGCGCGGCCGGGGCCAAGCCCTTGAAGGATTCGTCGTAATACTGGTCCGCGATGGTCGTAAGGGCGAGCTGGCTGGCATGTTCGCCCGCGCTTGCGCCGCCCATCCCGTCGGCCACCGCAAAAAGAACCCCCCGGCGCTCGGTGAGATCCGAATCGTCCGGGGTGCACAGCAGGCATGAATCTTCGTTGTTGCGGCGCTTTCGGCCGAGATCGCTGCACAGGTGCGCGTGCAGATAACTGCCCGTCCATTTGGTGACGCAGTTCAGGCCGTCCTCCGGCCCCAGAAATGTAATGGGTATCGCCTTGCTCAAGGCCTCTTCCCCGGGCGGATTGTCCCGCCCCGCTCGTGTGCCCGCTTGTTCGGTCTTATGGGTTTCACCGACCGCTCCACCCGCTTGTCACGGGCGTCCCGACAAAGGGCCGCCCGCGCATAAAGAGCATCGCATATTTGGACCGGTATTGGCAACAAGGCGCCGGGCGGCGTTCTTTCGACCGCCCGGCGCCGCACTTGTTGGGCTAATTGCCCTGGCGTCCGCCCGTGCCCACATTGGACTTGACGAGCTTGGCCGGGGCCGTTTTGGGGCGCAGCGCGCGCGAGGCGGCGCCGGCTTTCCACATCTCGGAATTCTTGATCAGGTCCAGTTCCTTCGTGAGGCGTTCGCGGTAGTCCGCCTTGCCCGTGCTGCTAAGCACGCGCTTGCACTCTTCGCCGCTCTTCACCCGGCGGTACAGTTCTTTGAACACCGGCAGGGTGGCCTTCTTGAACTTGGGCTTCCAGTCGAGCGCGCCGCGCTGCGCCGTGGCCGAGCAGTTCTGGTACATCCAGTCCATGCCGTT
>CAZOMH010000820.1:0-2252 GCA_964580415.1 uncultured Nitrospirales bacterium | reverse complement strand
TCGGCTCCTACAAATTTGAAGTCCGCAAGTTCGCATGGACGGAACCCGGGAACCGTTGGCATTAAGCATGATCAAGAAATGCTTTCGAACCACATAGAACGCAAAGAACACAGAGAGGAGCAGGTGCGGGAAATGCCTGTTCTTTGTGTTCTTTGCGATCTTTGCGGTTAAGACAACTGTTCTCGCCCGGCTGCGAATCATGAGCACAAACTGTGGCCATTGGCACGCAGGGAAAGATCATCGTGGGTGATCCAAAGCGCATACTGCACATCGACATGGATGCGTTTTTCGCGTCCGTGGAGATCGTGCGCAACCCGTCCCTGCGCGGCAAGCCGGTCATCGTGGGCGGCGACCCCGAAGGCACGCGCGGCGTCGTTTCGAGCGCTTCCTATGAGGCACGCCATTTCGGCGTGCGCTCCGCCATGCCCATCGTGCAGGCCCGCAAACTCTGCCCCCAGGCAATCTTCATCCGTGGAAGTCATGGGCTCTACGGAGAAGTGTCGCACCATATCCATGAAATACTGGAGCGCGTCGCACCGCTGGTACAGATGGCCTCCATCGACGAGGCGTACATCGACATCACCGGCTCCCTCAAACTCTTCGGCGGGGACGAGGCCATCGCCCGCAAGATAAAAGCCGACATTCGGGCCGAAACCGGCCTGCCCTGCACCGTGGCGGTGGCATCCAACAAACTCCTGTCAAAAGTGGCTGCAAACGAGGTCAAGCCGGACGGCCTGCTGATTATTCCGCTGGGCGGGGAGGAGGCCTACCTGGCCCCCCTCCCCCTGCGCAAACTGCCCGGCATGGGTCCCAAGACCTGCGAGACGCTGGAGGCCATGGGCATGCTCACCGCCGGGCAACTTGTAACGGCCTCCATGGCACTCCTTGAACCGGTCTTCGGACACCAGATGGCAATGGTCCTTCGGCACACCGCCCAGGGTTTTGGGTCGGACGAGGTGACCCTCGACCGCACGCCCAAATCCATCAGCCGGGAAACCACCTTTCCCCGCGACCTCACCGACTGGGACGAAATAGAAACCGTCGCCGGGCAACTGGCCGAGCACTGCGCGCACACCCTGCGCGAGGAAGGCCTGGAAACGCGGCGCGTCACGCTCAAGGTGCGCTATGGGGATTTTGAAACCCGCACCTTCGCCCACACACTGGCCGAACCCACCACCATTGATGCCCACATCATCGCCGCAGTGCGCGAATTGATGCCCAAAGCCAAAGAGCGCCGCGCCCGGGTCCGTCTCATCGGCGTAAACCTGTCGAGCCTGTCCTGGAACCAGCACCAGATGTCCCTGTTCACCCGGGAAAAGGACGAGAAATGGGAGCGCATCATGAAGCAGGTGGACACCGCACGCGACAAGCACGGCTTTGACGCGGTCCGCCTGGCGCGGGGGGTGAAACCGGACAACAACAAGCGGCCTCCGCGCCGTTGAGCCTATTTCCCCGAAGGCACGGCCGACTGAACCGCGTTGGAAAGCGCTTTCACGATCTCCGCGGGAAGTTCCCCCGACTCGCCGGCCTTCAGAATCGCCTTTCGTGCATCCGCCCCCCCGTTCGGGTTCGAGGCAAACCCCAGTAGAAACGCCTGCGCCTCGGGCCAGTTCGCATGTATCGACAGCGCCCGTATGCCGTACCGCACGGCGTGGACCGTGTCGCCCTTCTGCGCGCTGGCGCGGGCGAAACGCAGGTTCAACTCGCCCGGGTCACCGCTGCGGCTGCGCACCACCGGTGCCAGCATGTTTTCCACCGGGGAATAGTCATCGGTCAAAGGCGAAGCGGGATGGCGCGCGAGCAGGGCGTCCACTGCGGGCGCGGACAGGAGCGCACCCGCATACTTGTATTGGGTGTGCAAGCGCATCGGAATATCCTCCACCACCAGCGGACGCTTTGAACAGACAACGATAAACGTGTCGCGGATGAAGGGAAGGCGGCCGGTGTTGAACACAGCAACGTGCGGAAACACCCCCCGGCAGGTGTTGAGCACAGCGGCAAGAAATGCGCCTGAATCGTACATGTCGATCATGTTCAGCATATACAGGCCGTCGTCCTTGAGCAGCGCGTCCACCATCCGGGTGAACTCGACCGTGGTCAGGTGGTACGGCACGGTGTAATCGTTGATCGAGTCGCCGAAAATGCAGTCGAACTTGGGCGCGTTCCGGCGCACAAGGTCCGTTGTCAGGTTGCGCGCGTCCATGTTGTGAATCTCAACCGTGGTGTTGCGCGGAAGGCCAAAGGCGGCATGG
>CAZOMH010000819.1:0-2252 GCA_964580415.1 uncultured Nitrospirales bacterium | reverse complement strand
AGCGTTCCATGCCGCTCAACAACTGGGCAAGCGACCTCGCCAAGAACGGCGCGCTCGGCAAACTGACCGAAGTGCTCGCGCCCAACTTCGTCGGCGGCGTGCCCTGGGTGCCCAAGCCGGGCGAAGACCTGCCCGAAGGCGGTCCGGAAGGCTGGTGGGACGTCTGGACCAACCAGGCCGAATTCCGGCCGTACCGCCGCGAACTTCAGGAAGGCTGGGCGAACTGGCGCGATTATGACGGCGGCGGCAAGTGCTTCGGCGTTTCCGGCTGGGGCACGCACAGCTACGATCAGGTCCAGCGCGGTCTCGGCACCGACGAAACCGGCCCGGTCGAGGTGCTGCTCGAAGAGCCTGTGAAGGACCTGCCCGCGTGCGTCGGCGAAAAGGACCGCAAGCCCGGCCCCGAAGAGACCGGCGCCGCCTATTACGGCATGGCCTGGACCACGACCGGCCCCCGCGCGAAAGTCACCATGAAATTCGCCAACGGCGTGCTGCTCAAGCTCCATCTCGACGGCGACAACGGCCCCGGACTGGGCTGCGTCTTCGTCGGTGAAAAGGGCCGCGTCGAAGTCAACCGCGACAAGATTTCGGCCGACCCGCCCGAGTTGATCACCGGCTCCGGCCGTCCCCCGGCGCTCACCGTGCCCGAGACCCAGCCGCACATCGAAAACTTCCTCGAATGCATAAAGACCCGCGCCAGGTGCAACGCCGACATTGAATACGGACAGCGCGCCAGCACCCTGTGCTCGCTCGTCAACATCGCCCGCGACGTCAACCAGGTCGGCAAACCCCTCGCATGGGACCCCGCCGCCGAGCGCTTCACCAACTGCGACGAGGCAAACAAGTTTCTCTTCCCCCCCCGCCGCGCCGGGTGGGAACTGCCAAAACTCGCATAAACAAAATCACGCGCGTGTAAGCGTTTGACGAATCAGGGCTGCCGTGCCAATAAGCGCGGCAGCCCTGTTGCTCTTGCCGGGAGCGTCGGCATCCCTGCCGGCTTTCTGTCATTCCGGGCAAGGGGAAAAATGTTTGCCCCGGCGTGCCGCGGACACAGGGCTTTCCGCAACACACATTCTGGGCTGTTGAGCGTCTTGTTCCGCCCGTCCGCCCGGACGTGCGTCTTGAAACGCGGGGGCTTCGACGATAGACTGACATTCTGGATCAGGACTCGGGGCTGCCCCGCCGGGAAAGACCTGTTATTCCCGCAAAAGCGGAAACATCCCTGCCGGCTGTGTCTTGGGGTAACGCCCCGGAAAGGTGACCGCATGAGAATCCTTCGGTTTTGCGTGCTGCTGCTGGCCTGTCTGGGTCCGCTTGTCCCCGCTTTCACCGCGGCCGCCGAAGAAGGGTCCGCCCCCGCCAAACGGCTTCTCGTCAACAACGACGGCACCAATCTCTTCTGGCGCGACGACTTCACCGTGGATACCGTGAAGCGCCGCGTGGCCGAATGCCCCGATGCGGTGACCACCTGTCTGCTCTGTCCGAACAGCATACAGAAGACGATGTATCCGAGTGACCTGGAGGAAATGTCGCAGCGCGGCGCGCTGCCCGACCTGGTCAAGGCGGGCGAGGACCCCTTCGGTCTCTTCCTGAGCGAGTTGAAGACCCGCAAGATGGAGGTGTTTATCACCTACCGCATGAACGAGGTGGAAAATGTCGACAAGAAAGACCCCGACCTGTGCGCCTTCTGGCGTACCCACCCCGACTGGCGCGTCGAGCCCGGTGCGCCCCTGAACAACCAGATGGCCCAGTGTCTCGACTATTCTCACAACGAGGTGCAGGACCGTGCCGTGGCGCAAATTTGTGAACTGCTCGAAAAGTACCGGCCCGACGGCATCGAACTGGACTGGATGCGATTCCCGCGTCATTTGTCGGGTGACGCGGATCAGGTCTGGACCAACCGCGGCAGGCTCAGCGATGTGGTCGCCGCCGTGAAACTGAAGGCCGATGAACTGGCCGGGCGGATGGGCCGGCCCGTGCGTGTGGCCGTGCGCATCCCGTCAAGCATGGCCGGATGTCACGCGCTCGGCGTAGACCTCGCCGACTGGACCCAGCGCAGACTGGTCGATTTCGTCACCGCCGCGCCCTTCCTCGCCTCCGACTTCTCCATGCCCATCGCGGAGATGCGCGCCGCCATGGGCGACGCCAGGGTGCCCATCTACGGCTGCATCACGTTTGGCTACAGCGGCAAACCGCACACGGAAGCCACGCTCCACGCCGCCGCGCTCGGTCTCTACGAGTCCGGTGCCGAC
>CAZOMH010000818.1:0-2252 GCA_964580415.1 uncultured Nitrospirales bacterium | reverse complement strand
CTACAACAAGCCCACCACGGCCGGCCAGATTGCCCATTACCAGGCCGTGGCCAACGCCGTCGATATCCCCATCATGCTCTATAACGTGCCGGGACGCACCGGCACCAAGATGGAGCCGTCCACCATCGCCACGCTGAGCAAAACGCCCAACATCGTGGCGATCAAAGAGGCCTGCGGCAGCGTGGACCAGGTGACACAGATACTCAGTCTGTGCGACATCACCGTGACTTCCGGCGACGACAGCCTCACGCTGCCCATGATGTCCGTGGGCGCGGTCGGCGTCGTGTCCGTGGCCGCCAACGTGGCCCCCGCCGAGACCGCCGCGCTGTGCCGTATGGCCGCCGCGGGCGATTACGACGGTGCGCGCAAGATGCACTACAAACTCGCCGCGCTGTTCAGGGGGCTCTTTGTGGAGAGCAACCCGATTCCGGTCAAGGCCGCCCTCGCCCGCATGGGCATGATTCAAAACGTGCTGCGCCTGCCGCTCGTGCCGCTGACCGAATCCAGGCAGCCCGAAATCGACGCCATTCTCAGGGACTTGCAGTTGATATAGATGCGTTCGTAGGGTGTGCGCAGTTCCGCAAAGCGGAACGAAGCGCGCCATTCCCTTCACTGAAAATGAACCCGGGCGGGGCCGCCATCATGGCAGCCCCGCCCGGTTTGTTTCACAGCAAACTCCCCCCGCTCCGTCCTGCCTGTGCAGGACTGCGGGCACCCGGCGTTTATATCTTGACCATGCGCCCCGACGATGCCGCCTTGTAGGCTGCCACGGTTACTTCGGTGGCGCGCAGGCCGTCGATGCCGGTAACGGCCGGATCGCGGCGCTCGCGGACCGCCGCCACGAAATCAGCCACGAGCCCGCGGTCTGGGTTGTCGCCCCAGCCGGCCCAGACGGCGCGGCCGAGTTTGTCGTCGAACACGGTCAGCTTCTGGTTGAAGGCGTCAACGGTCATCACGCCCTTTTCGCCGATGAAGTCCATGGTGACGTCGCCCCAGGCATAGAAACTCTTGGGACGGCTCCAGCTCGCGATATGTCCGACCTGCACGCCGCCTTCCATCTCCATGTGGACGCTGCCGAGGTCGTCGGTATTGAGGGTGTCCTTGTGCAACTGGTTGCCCAGTTCGCAGTAGACCTTGGTGATTTCCCTGCCGAGCATCCAGCGGAGCAGGTCGGCCACATGGACCGTGTGGTCCATCGTTGCGCCGCCGCCGCTGAGCGCATCGTCGGCAAACCAGCCGCCGGGGCACTGGCCGTGGTTGGTGCAGGTGACGGCATAGACTTCACCCAGCGCGCCCGCGTCGAGCTGCGCCTTGGCCGCCAGCACCGGCTGCGCATACCGGCAGGGGAATGCCGTGCCCAGGCCCACCCCGGCCTTTTTGCAGGCGGCCACGATGGCCTTCGCGTCCTCCACGGTCGGCGCCAGCGGCTTTTCGCAAAGTATCCATTTGCCCGCCGCAGCCGCCGCTTCAACCATGCCGCGGTGCTTGGCGTTTTCGGAGGTGATGATCACGCCCTGCGTGTCCAGCGCCAGGAAGGCCGCCCGGTCGGCGACAAATTGCGCGCCGAACTGCTTCGCCATCGCCGCGCCGCGTTTGGGGTCGTCATCGTATAGGGCGGCCAGTTCGACATCCGGCAGCGCCTTGAGCACCGCCGCGTAACCGAGCGCATGCATGTGCGCGAAACTCATAATGCCTATTTTGACGGTTGACATGGTGGTGTTCTCCTTCACAGCGCTACCGGCTGCCCGGTCTTGGCCGATTTCAGCGCCGCCTCCGCCATGGCCACCGCGGCCATGGCGTCCTGCGCCGTCACGCGGGGCGTGCCCGTGCCGTCAAGCCACGCGGTGAAATCCTCCCATTCGCTCTGGTAGGGACTTTTCTCCACCGGGCTCATCGGCACGATCATGTTGGGCCCCGCCGCCACCGCGCGCGGCTGCACGGACACGGGCGCGTCGCCGCTGTCATACTGAATCATGCCGCCGCTGCAGCAGATTTCCGCCCTGACCCTGAACCCCGAGGGCTGCGCCCAGGTGCCGATAACCGTGGCAATGAGCCCGTTTTTCATGCGCATCGTTATCTGCGAATAGTCCGCCTGCACCGGCGTGGTCCGCCGCAGCGTCTGGCAGAAGATGCGTTCCGGATCACCGAAAGCATAGCGGACCCAGTCCAGATCGTGGATCGCACAGTCCAGCGTGACGCCGCCGCTCTGGGCGTAGTCACGAAACCAGCTTCCCGGCGCGCCGGGGAAAATG
>CAZOMH010000817.1:0-2259 GCA_964580415.1 uncultured Nitrospirales bacterium | reverse complement strand
CGGGCCTGATAGAGCCGGGCCCCATGGAGCGGCACAAAAAGGAGTATCCCCACCCCGACCACGAACAGGACCGATATTGCGAGCCGGGCAGGCCATCCCCGGAGGATCGTGCGCACCGCCACGTCTCGGGAAAAGAGCCGAAGACCGGTCTGGATCAGGAAAAGCGGAAGCCAGAACAGGCCAAAGTAGAGATGATAGATGTGGCGCGCACCGAAATTGAGACTGGGATATCCCCAGAAATACAGGACCGTGACCACAAACACCGCCCCAACCCAGACGTCGACAAGACCCAGGATCAGCGCCACCGCAATCAGGAAGTAGAACCCATACCGTGCCAGGAATACGGTCAGCGGGCGTTCCGAATCTTCCAGGCGTTCCAGCAGTTTGGGGTGGGGACTATAGAGCGCCTGCCGCGACATCCGTACCTGTTGAAGAACGGCTAGGGGCGTTGCGTACCAACGACCGATAATCTCCGCGGGCAGGGTCGCGGCAATTTCCCGAACGAGATGGCGCCCGGCATCTTCGGCGGTTGCGTCCCAGAGAACCATGTCCACCCTGTAGCTCATGGCCGTGTAAAACAGCAGGGCGGCGGTACCGCGCGCCGGATGCACAGGCAATTGGGCGAGGCCCGCCGACAACGACAACGTCCGGATCCATGTTTGCTCCATATGTTTCAGATCGCACAACCGGCGTGTCTGGGCGTAATGATAGATGGGCGCATGCACCAGCAAGTCGTCGTTGCTGCTGAGCATGGCGACCGGGGGCGCGTCAAATCCCAGGATTCGCATGGAATGAAGACAGAAGCCCTGAATCAGATAGAACGCGTTGTTGCCACCGGTATCCCGGGTATTCCTGATGACGGGGGCCGCGGGCAACGCGAATCCCACAATCAACAAAACGCAGGCCAGTACATGCAGCCGGACCTTGAACGGACGGCGGCCGTGGGCAAGCACGCCCACCGCGGCCAGAACCGGCGGAAGGCAGATGATCGAATCCTGGCGAAAGCCGACCCCGACGCCGATGGCAAAACCTATCAATGGCGCCAGGATCAGGTATCTGCGCCGGCCTACCGGACGCACCAGAAAAAAACCCACCACCAGAATGGCCAGCAGGATGAATGGCCCCTTGCAGAAATCGCGAAGCGACGCCATGACACCCAGCGGGGCCGGGGAGACCATAACCAACACCGTCCCCAAAAGGCTCAGGAACCGATTCATACCCAGGCGGAAAATGCCGTAAGTCAGCCAAATCACCACGCTGAACATCACCGCCCGAAAAACGTTCGCCGCGGCCCAACTGATCCCAAAACACTTCCAGACAAGACCCACCGCATACAACAGGTACAGACGGTCGTAAAGGAACTTGTTGTCCCCCAAACCCACATCCATTGCGGCAGGCCATTGGCTCGTATCGAGCGCCTCGGTTTTCCCGAGGAGGAAATCGCGCAGTCCCGGCAATTGGTCCGGGGGGGAGCCTAAACCGTAGCCCGCAGCGAACGCGGCCGAGGGGCCAAACATGAGGTTTTCCTGCATCTGGACCACGGGATGCGCGGAAAACTGATAGTAAGCCCAACCACAGAGAAACGCGACCACCACCACCGTCGCATGCAGAAAAAGGTCGAGCCGCCAGCCGCCGGAACGCACTTCCACCTGTTCCGAGTCTCCGGACGGAATATGGGGTCCTTTCGCTACAAATCGAACGTTCGTCATCATACGGAAGGCATTAGCCCGGCATTGGTTAGCGACAGGTGGACCCGCGGCTGCACACAGGCCCCAGACCACCGGCGTCCAGAATCGTACGCTTGAAGCGAGTATGTCAGAGCCCGTACAGCCAGTCAAAAACCGGATGCGCCCGCACCGAAAACGGGCCTTGCCGCCATGGCCGCACCCGCACCCGCATTGACAACGCCTGAGGATACCGACACAATAATCGCCAGGGCGCTTCGCTCACAGTCCACGGTCCGTGTACATTCAGGCGCCGGGAATGGGGCGCGAAAGGGGACGCAGCAATATGGAAATCTGCATACATCTGACGAACGGCAGAACCCATACATTCAAGGCGGACGATCAGGTCGCCGGAGCGATCGTCGCGTCGATCCAGCCGGCGCGCTTCTACGACCAGCTTTCCATCGAAATTGAGGAAAGCAGGTCCGCCGTTTTGCTGAACCCGGCGATCATCGAATACATCGAGTTCAAGACACACATCACACCCGTGGGCGTACCCGGAATCCCCCTGGACTCCTCCAGACTGGCGGAGGAA
>CAZOMH010000816.1:0-2266 GCA_964580415.1 uncultured Nitrospirales bacterium | reverse complement strand
ACCATGAAAAGAATCCCCTGGAAATGGTGCTGGGCTGCTGCGGGGTGGGGGTTGTGATTGCCATGGCGCTCTGGGCGTGGTTTCCGCACAGCGCCTGCCTGGTCGAGTGGCCGCTGGTCTGCGTGCTGGCGGGCATCGTCGCGGTGTCACTGCAGCCCTTCACGCCGCGGCGCGGCATGCGGCGGCTGCTGATCATGGCCCTGGCCACGGTGCCGGGCGTGCTCATCATCCCCCAGACCCTGTTTGCCGTTCATCAGGGCATGCCCATGGCCGGACTGCCTCTGGGAGCCGTGTTCTGCGTGCTGCTGACGGGTCTGCTCTGCCCCTTCTTCGAGGAGGCGCTCGGCGAAAGGACGCGCCACCTTGCGCGAATCATCATCACCGCCGGGCTGGTGCTGGTGGCCACCGACGTCCTGCGCGAAGGCCGCTCCGCCGACCGGCCGCGCATGGACTGCCTGTCCTACGCGCTCAACCAAGACACCGGCCAGGCGCTCTGGGTCAGTTCCGACGCCGCACCCGACCGCTGGACCGCGCAGTTCTTCCCGAAAGGAACGCCGCGCCAGACACTGCCCGACTTCCTCGTCGGCGGCAGCTACCTGGCCGCGCCGGCCCCGGCGGTGCCCATGGCCCCGCCGACGGTGGAGGTCGTATCCGACGTGAAAGACGGCGCAGAGCGCCGCCTCACGCTGCGTTACACCCCCGGCCCGGAAGCCAGCCGCGCGCGGCTGCATGCGGAACTGTCGGGACAGTTCCGCGCCGTCACCGTCAACGGCAAGACACTGCCCTTTGCGACAGCGCAGTGGGACCTGGACTACACCTGCCTGTTGCAAGCCCCGGTGACCGTCGAACTGGCCACACAACCCGCCGACGCGCAAGTCACCTTGAAGATCGCAGAGGTAACCTATGCGCTGCCCACCATACCCGCTAAAGCCATCCGCCCACGGCCTTCCTACATTATCGGGGAAAACAACACCGTCAACGGCGACCGCCCCTTCGAATGCGGCACCACGCTGACCGCGAAAAAATTCGAGTTCTGAGCGCCGCTCTTGTAGGGTACCCGCAGCGCAGCGCAGCGGAGCGTGCCATGCTCTTGGGTTTCACAGTTGACAGTAATAGCGCCCGGCACAAGACCGGGGCCACAATACTTGGGGGCCAGGCATTTCCAAATATGCCTTATCACCAGGGAGACAGAACGAATACGCTGCTTCCTGCGAAAGGCGCGTCCGTCAACATGAACAACCAATCATTAATGCGGGACTTGTCATTTGCTCCATAACCCCGTTTGGCGTAAAGAACGGATGGTACGAACACGCACGTACCCCGTGGAATGCGCCTCCCGGAAGGCACACTGCCGATGGCCGTCATAAGACGTATATCAGTATATACGGGTCTCCTTACGGAGCGGATTACTTCCAGAAGTCGTCGTTCAGCGTGACCGACTGCACGTCGATGGTTGCACCGCTCTGTATCACGAACTCGCTCAGCCCAATGTGGCGGAAGGGGTTGCCCCAGTCGTAGGTGTAGCCGAGGCGTGTCCAGGGATAGCCGTCCGGTCCGTAGGAGGCTGCCTTTTGCGCGTTGAACCAGTCGATGTGTTCCTGGCTGACGGTGATGAAATCGGCAGAGACGGGGAAGTCGAGCTCCGCTTCGTGGTCGGTGATTTCCGGGTCGGGGCTGGGCCTGAACAGGTCGTTGGGGTTGACCCAGAACGCGACAAAGCGGGTCTTGCCGTTGTGGGGCGGCAGGCCCATTACCTGCTCGGTGCGGAGCGTCAGCGCTTCTGTGTCGAGGTGCTGCTTTTTGCAGAACTCCTGCAATTCGGGGGCCGCGGTCACCCAGGTGTCGCGCGAGGTCTCGGTGGATTTCAGCAGGTCGTCCACCTGGATGGATTTGCCGACGAGGTCGTCGTAGCCCGTGTAGGCGGTCCAGGTGATCATGAGCACGCGTGACGCGCCCGGCGTGCCTTCCCAAATCAGGTGCTCGTTGTAGGCCGTGATGGCGGTGAGATGGGTGGATATCTCGCCCGGTTCCGCCACCTCCGCATCCTTGACCGCGGCCTGAAAGGCCTCTTTGAGTTGTTCGTCCGTCATGGTCGGCGGCGTTTGGGGACAGCCGGAGAACAGGATCACCACAAGGGCCGACAACAAAAACCGCATAGAGGTCGTTCGCATGGATTCCGCCTTTCTCAATGTCCGCATATTTTTGGGTAGCCCGCGGCTGGCATTTTCCAGCCGCGGGACGCCCGTAGTCAAGTGTATCTCTTCAC
>CAZOMH010000815.1:0-2270 GCA_964580415.1 uncultured Nitrospirales bacterium | reverse complement strand
CGTGGTCAGGTCTTGAGGAAATGCATCTTGCAGCCGACTTTTGTCCTTGCCGTCTTTCAAGGAGGATTTGGAACTGTGACGCCCGCCTTCACGGCGGGCGTGAATTGCCGGCAAGGATGCCGGCGCTCCCAGTGTCGGTCCGTGTCCGGAAACGGCTGCATGTGGTAGAGTGTCCCAAACTTTACCGGGAGCCTCTTATGGAGCAGGGTTTTGGCTGGATCGACTGGCTGATCATCGCGGCCTACATGGGCGTGATGCTTTGGATTGGCGGGGCGGTCGGGCGGAAACAGAAGGATTCGGCGTACTTTTTCCTGGGCGGGCGCACAATGCCGGCGTGGGCGGTGGCGCTGTCGGTGGTTGCGACGTCGCTGAGCGCGGCAACCTTCGTGGGCGCGCCGGAGATTTCGTTCAGGGGTGACCTGAGCTACCTGTTCACCTATGCGGGGGCGTGCATCGCGGGGTTCATCGTGGCGCTGTGGTTTGTGCCCACGCTCTACAAAGCGGGCACGGTGACAATTTATGGGTACCTGGGCCAGCGGTACGGTGAACCGGCCACCATGGCGGCGAGCATAATGTTCCTGCTGGGGCGGTTGCTGGCTTCGGGTTCGCGGCTGTTCATGGCGGGCATCGGCTTCGCGCTGATGTGGTACGGCGACACGCAGACGCACCAGCTCATCCCGGTCATCATCGTGCTGGGCGTGTTTGGCACCTTCTACACCGCCTGCGGCGGCATCCGCGCCGTCATCTGGACCGAGACCATCCAGTTCTCCGTGGTCGTGGCGGCCGCGGGCGCGAGTGTGTATTTGCTGGTGCGGGCCATCCCGATGCCGGTGTCGGACATCGTGGGCGTGCTGCACAACGCGAACGGCGTGGACAAGCTGCGCCTGCTGGACACGCGGCTGGACCCGGGCGCGCCGTACACGGTGTGGGCGGGACTCTTCGCATGGAGCGTCATGACCGTCTCCACGCACGGTGTGGACCACGACCTCGTGCAGCGGGTGTTGACGGCCAAGTCACCCTGGCGGGGCGGATTGGCGCTGTTCTGGTCGATGGTGGTGACCGTGCCGGTAGTGCTGCTGTTTATGATCATCGGCCTGCTGCTCTACATCTACTACCAGCGCCCGGAACTGATGGGCGCATCGGCACCGTTGGACACCATCACGGACACGCGGCGGGTCTTTCCGCAGTTCGTGCTGTATCACATCCCCGCGGGCGTCAAGGGGCTGATCATGGCGGGCCTGTTCTCCTCGGCCATGAGCACGTTCAATTCAGCCATCAACGCCATGGCCAGTTCGCTGGTGGCCGATCTGTATCTGCCCTGGGCGTCGTGGCGCGCGCGGCGCCGGGGCGAAACGCTGTCGTCGGACATCTCGATGGCGAAGCTCTCCGAATCGCGAATTGCGGTAGGGCTGATCGGCGCGGGATTGACGCTGTTTGCGGTGGGCGCGGTGTTTCTCCAGCAGGCCGGCGGCGATACACTAATCAACTTTGCGCTGGGCGTGATGGCCTACGCGCTCGCGCCACTGCTGGGCGTATTCTGCACGGCCCTGTTCACGCGCCGGGGCAACCTGATCAGCGTCTATGCGGCCTTAATCACGGGCATCATACTGGTGCAGTTGCTGCAGCCGTACATGCTTCCCAGTTGGATCGGAGTGAAGATTGCCTTTCCGTGGTGGTGGGTGATCGTCAGCCCGGTGTGCTTTGTCATTTGCGCGGCGGGCAAGCCGAAGAACTGACATTCTTTGGAGTGCGGCGGCAACAACACCGCTTTCTCACGTCCTCCGTACCCGGCATGCTACGTGCGGCGACGTTCCCTGATCAAGGGAAACAGCATAACCAGATACAGCGCCGTCGAAACGGCTACCGTATAAACATAGGCCCATGCCGTCGCGAAGCTGCTGAGAAAACCCGCTGCAATGCCGGCAAAGAATGCAAACTCACACTGGATAAGCGCCTGGCGAAAGACTTTTCCCGGCGTCAGCACATCGCCTGGATGAACTCCCACGGTTTCGCTTGGCGGCGTGGCGGCACCCGCTGCCCAGGAGGGTGCCGGGCTATCATCCTGCGGGACGGCCAACCCCTGCTGAATCCATTGCAGTAACCGTCGTGACCCGGAAGTCGTCTGGAGGGTGGACCAGCAGTCCCCCGGCCAAATGCGGAATGTTCCACCCCCGGAGCCGTCCGCTTCGTGCCAGGTCACACGGACAACCTGCTGCCGAAACCAGTCGGGCGCGCCGGGTACAAGAGTCACTTCGCTGATCATGGACCGG
>CAZOMH010000814.1:0-2271 GCA_964580415.1 uncultured Nitrospirales bacterium | reverse complement strand
GTCCAACCCCATGCGTTTCCAAGTGGGCACGCTGCGCGAGATAACAGAAAAGGAACCCAACGACCGGGTGTTTTCCCTCGCACCGGCGGAGATGCCGTTTGTTCTGAACGGCCAGATTTTCGCGGGGGACCGGGACCGGTTCGCGCTCAATCTGAAAAAGGGGCAGAAACTCGTGGCGGAGACCCGGGCGCGGTTCCTGATTCCCTATCTGGCCGATGCCGTGCCCGGCTGGTTTCAGGCCGTGGTGACGCTGTGCGACCAAACCGGCAAGGAAGTCGCTTTCGCTGACGATTTCCGTTTTGACCCCGATCCGGTTCTCCTGTATGAAATCCCCGCCGACGGCGAGTACACCCTGGAGATTCATGACGCGCTCTACCGCGGACGCGAAGACTTCGTGTACCGCATCAGCGTCGGTGAACTGCCCTTCGTCACGCAGATATACCCCCTGGGAGGGCAGACCGGCGGGAAGACCTCCGTGACCGCAACCGGCTGGAACCTTCCGAAGGCCAAGTTCACCCTCGACACAGCCCCCGGCGGCACAGGGCTGCGCCAGGGCAGCGTCACCAGGAACGGCCTGCCTTCAAACGACTTTGTCTACGCCGTGGACACGCTCCCCGAAATGGAGCAAAAGGAACCCAACGACACCATCGCCAAAGCGCAGCACATCACCCTGCCCGTGATTGTGAACGGTCTCATTGAACGCCCCGACGATGTGGATATGTTCCAGTTCAAAGCCCGCGCCGGCGACCGCGTCGTGGCCGAAGTCACTGCGCGGCGCCTGGGTTCGCCGCTCGACTCGCTCCTGCGCCTGATGGATGCATCCGGAAAGGTTCTTGGGTGGAACGATGACCACGGGGACAAAGCCTCAGGCCTAACCACCCACAACGCGGACTCCTGTCTGTGTGCCCAGCTTAAGGAGGACGGAACCTATTTCCTGCAATTGTCCGACACACAGCACAACGGTGGTCCGCCCTATGCCTACCGACTCCGCGTCAGCGCGCCCCGGCCCGACTTCGCCCTGCGGGTGTCGCCCTCGTGCATCAACGCCGGGGCGGGCCGCGATGCGGTCATCTCCCTATGCGCGCTGCGAACGGACGGATTTGACGGCCCGATTGACCTCTCACTCAAAGACGCGCCCGCGGGGTTCACACTCAGCGGCGCGCGCATCCCCGCCGGACGCGAAACGATCCGGCTGACACTTCGTACCCCGCGACAGGGCCCCGAGGTCCCCGTCCTCCTGCATCTTGTCGGGACGGCTGAAATAGACGGGCAAACGGTCGGACGCGAGGCGGTCCCCGCCGAGGACATGATGCAGGCATTCCTATACCGCCACCTGGTGCCCGCCCGGGAAATGCTGGTGTCGGTCACAAACCCCAATAAACCCGCGCCGCCGCTTGGGCTGGCGCAGGAAGGCCCTGTTCGCATACCACTGGGCGGCACCGCCCAAGTCACCGTAAACACTCCCCCGCGGCCAATGCTGCAAAATGTGCGCCTTGACCTTGGCGACCCGCCCAAAGGCATCACCCTCCAGGACATCACCGTCGTACCCGAAGGCGTCCGGTTCACCCTGAAGGCCGAAGCGGGAGAAGTGGGGTATGCCGTTGGCTATGCGGACAATCTAATTGTCCAGGCCTTCCTCGAATCGGAAGGCCCCCAGAAAAACGACAAACCGGCCAAACAGAAACAACGCAACGAACTGGGTCCCCTGCCCGCAATCCCCATAGAAATCGTGCAACCCTGAACAAACAGAGCGACTAACCCAGCGCAAGAAACAGGGACTGACCCAAGCGTAGCGAAGCGCAGCCGGGTCTGTCCCTTTTTCTTGCACCACCCAAACGCAACCGGGTCTGTCACTGTTTCTTGCGCCCCCACCCCGCAGCGAACAGGCACCAACGTGTGGCAGACATTCCTGTTTGCCGTCTTTGTCCTTCCTACTCCCTTTACCAAAGGCGTCCCGCAACTCCCATACTTCCCATACTTCCCATCAGTCCCCTTCCCCCAAAAAACGCCCGGCTCCCGGACTCGCCCTCAGATACTCCTGCAGACCACCGCCGCTTGTCCCGACCTGACCATACGCTGACAGATGCCAATCTGCGGCAGATATTCCTGTCTGCCGCCTCTGCTGTTCACGAGACACCTGCCGGGCCGACAGTGGACATTGTCTTGTGACCGGCGGCAAGAAGAGCGATCACCAGCAGAAGCATCGCCCAGTCGCCATAACCGCCCGTCTTGGAAACATCGGCGATCCCCATGGACAAGGCCCCGCAGGAG
>CAZOMH010000813.1:0-2285 GCA_964580415.1 uncultured Nitrospirales bacterium | reverse complement strand
GCAACTGCAGCACCGGCGTGTTCATGCCAAAGCGCAGCAGCAGGCAGGGCAGCGTGACGACCATCGGCTTGGACATCAACGCGAGAACATACAGCGCGGCCACGGGCAGATAGCGGCGCAGCGCGGGTTTTTCCGCGTAGCGCGCATAGGCCAGCAGCGTAAAACACCAGAACATGGTGCTGAGAACGTCTTTCCTCTCCGAGACCCACACAACCGATTCCACATGAAGCGGATGGACCGCAAACAAAGCGGCCGCGACGGCACTCGGCCAGGCTGCGCGGGTCAGGCGCATCAGCACCCAGAAAAGCAGCACCGCATTGAGCGCGTGGACAACAAGACTGGTGAGGTGATGCCCGCCGCCCCACACGCCGAACACTTGGCAGTCCAACGCATGGGAGAGCCAGGACAGCGGCATGATGTAGCTCTCGACATGATTGGTAAAGGCCCATGCGATCACGGCCATGGACAGCCCCGACCGCACTTGGGCATTGTCCGTTACAAAACGGTCATCGTCATAATTGATGAATCCGTGGCCGACAGTCTGGCCGAATACCACCAGACAGAGCAGGACAAGAATGACGCAGATGGCGGGGCGCCCGAAGTGAAGCGGAGGGCACGGTTCCGTGGTTTGGGTATCAACTGAATCCGGCGGGTTCCGCTTCATACCAGCTTCACTTTGCGCAGGGCCACGCCGCACATGCGCAGCATGATCAGCGCATTGCCGAAACGCCGCGTCATCTTGGTCTGACCGGCGGTGCGGGGATGATAATGCACGGGCAGTTCCACAATTTGCAGGTTGTGCCGGGCGGCGCCGAAAATCCAGTCATAGTCGCCCCATCGGTCCACCTTTCCGAAATGGGCGTGCGCCTCCAGGATTTTCGGGTAGTCTTTGCGCCAGATGGCCTTGGTCCCGCACAGGGTGTCTTTCAGCCGCTGCGACAGCAGGAAGGAGAACAGCATGGCGAACAGTTTGTTGCCGATGATGTTGGCAAAATTCATTGCCCCCGCTTCGGTGGAATAGACCAGCCGGGAACCGTTGACAAACTCGCCCTTGCCCGAAACCAGCACCTCCACAAAAGCGGGAAGGTCCTCGGGCATGACGGCCATGTCCGCGTCCAGAATCACCAGAATGTCGTTTTGCGCCTCCGCAAATCCGGCGCGGCAAGCCGCGCCTTTTCCCCGGCCCGGCCCGTCAATTAGCCGCATGTTTCGTTCGGGATGGGCTGCAATAGCCTCGCGTATACGCTGCGCGGTGCGGTCCGTGGAACGGTCGTCCACGAACAGGATTTCCGTGCCCCGCCCCATCTCCGGGATGCGGTCCGCCAGTCCGGCAATGTTGTGTTCCTCATCCTTGCAGGGCACGCATACGCTGACAGAAACGTCGCCGGGTGTTCCCCGCGTCGTCTCGGGACGCAGCACGGTGTAGTAAAGACCGCACAGATACTTGACCCCGGGCACCAGCGGCGCATAGCGGTTGATACGGTCGCTGACCGGGGCCGGTCCCGCCGGAACGAGCACGTCGTACCCTTCCCGCACCTTTTCAAACCCCGCCAAGTCCGCCAGATTGGCCAGATCAAATTTGGTCAGCCAGTTCTGCCGTGGGAACCCGGGCCACAGACCGGCAAGGGACCCGAGCCTTATGGCGGGACCGAGGACATAATTGTGTACCAGCATCATCACGCGCGTGTCCGGGGTACACAGGGCGCGAATGCTCTTGAACAGTGCCAGAATGTCCGGTATTTCTGTAACGACGTTGACAAGGAGAATGGTGTCAAAGGTTCGGTTCAGTGTGTGGACTTCCAGCGCCGACATGCACCGAAAGTCAAGGTTGGGGTGGGTGTCCTGCGGATAAAGGCCGCGCGCCTGCTCCACCACCTGCGCCGAGCAGTCAATACCCAGTCCGTAACGCGGTTTCAGGGCGGCAAGGTTCTGGCCGAGGCCGCACCCGATTTCGAGCACATCGCCCGGGTCGGGAAAGAGGTGGCGCAATATTTTGGCCTTGCGCGCATAGTAATACCGGTACCGCGCAAGACTGCGGCGGTACGCCGGGGCAAGGCGGTCATAGGCCCCGCCCACCTGCGCCTCAATGGAATCGAGATACTCCTCCCGTTTGTCGGTTGTTTCAAGCAGGGCCCTGTTCCCTTTGTCGGTTTGTTTCTTCGGCAAATCGCGCTTCCGTTGCCTTGTCCTACTTTGCGGGATATGTGTCCGGAACAATGCTTACGCCCGTGGTGAACACGAAGGGCAGCGGGAAATCGCCGTTGGGGAATTCCATTTCAAAGAAG
>CAZOMH010000812.1:0-2298 GCA_964580415.1 uncultured Nitrospirales bacterium | reverse complement strand
CCGCAATCCCTTTGACTCGGCCGTGCGCAACCGCCAGTGGATCGAGAAACGGCTCGCCTGACGCACAATAGAGGCCTTCAGGGTTTGCCGCTGACCGTTGCGTGTTTGGATTCGCCGTCGGCGCTGTTTGTTGGCACTCTTGGAGGTTCCGGCAGGTCTGCGTCCTTCACGACAAAATCGGCCTCCCGGCCGTCTGACGGTGCCGCTCCTTTTATCAGCCAGATATTTATGTGTATGTGCAGATTGTCGCCTTCCGGGGGGGTGTCCTTGCCTGTGTAGGTCCAGTCTTGAATCACGGCTTCCGGTGCGGGAACTTCCTGAGAGTGCCCCTTGTAACTCATAAAGTGAATCGAGTCCCGGTGCCAGTCAAAGCAGTGGGTGGACAGGCCGCAGTTGGGGATCATTTCAAACCGGTGAATATTGCCCGCAGCGGCGCAGGGTTGCACCACGTATTGTGTATTCCGTCCGGAACCCACTCCCCAGGTCGAAAACTCTATGTCCACTTCATGGGCGTCATCCTTGTAGAGAAACGGGGAAGCGACAACGTTTCTGTCCAGACGGTCCACGCCGTTTCCGGCATAAAACCGGTGCATTCCGTAATGTGTCGGCAGCACGCTGGTCACCTCGGCGCAGTACCACACGCCCTCCGCATTGCGTATTTTCAGGTGCAGACCGTCATCGTTTACCCAGACACTCTGCTCGCTGTCGGACCACTTGTTGGGACCGGGACCGCCCTCTCCCGACCGCACAGCCCACTCCCGTCCGGCAAATGTCACTGTTCTGCCATGAGCAACGGAGGGACATGCGCCGACGAACAAGAGGGCGAGCGCTGCGCCACAAAGCAACCGTCCCGTATATGGGTGGTTGCACCCTAAGGTTTTCACCTTCCGCATTGCATGTCCTTTCCGACAAGGTTCCGCGCGGCCGTTCATCCGCGGGTGGAACGTTCCGTCCGCGGCCCATTCCATTGGGGTCTCCATACACTGTATCATTTCAAACACATTTTCAACTTGACGGCGACTGTGTTTAAATTGATCGGGGCAGG
The DNA here is from genome assembly GCA_964580415.1 of uncultured Nitrospirales bacterium. GTDB lineage: Bacteria > Hydrogenedentota > Hydrogenedentia > Hydrogenedentales > CAITNO01 > CAITNO01. Next base: position 1,253 of record CAZOMH010000812.1, on the reverse strand, counting down.
GTCTCCATGTGGCATAATCACTGCGCACTGGTGGAATTTCACCGGTCCAATCGGTAATGATGTCTGCACACGTCATTTGCAACACTTGATTGGAGGCAATTGATGGCGGCTCCACGCAATACGCCGGGCCGGAAAGGTTTTCTCGGGAAGATTCTCCGCGAGATACCGGGGGTTGTGCATTCCATTGTTTGTCGGCTGACCGGGTCCGTTGACTTAAGGGGAAAAGTAATACTGTTCGACAATGACGAGCTTCTGCTGGCCTGGGAAAATGAACTCCGCGAACAGAGGGTCTCCAAAGAGAAAGATGCCTGGAGAAAATTCGAACGCGAATTTGGCGAAGGTTCACCGGAAGTCAGCGAGGCGTTTTCAAAGTGGCAGGACCAATTGTATGCTTATATTGAAAAGGGGAAGGACCGTTTCCTGAAGGCCCGGCAGGGTTCGAAAGCCGCCCTTGACGCGCTCGTGTACGCCGGGGCCAAAACCATCGTTGTCACAAAAGGGGCGAAACCGTACACCCAAAAGTGTTTCAACCTTGTGGGTTTGTCCGCCTCCATCACACACATTTATTCCCCCGCTCCGGGCAACAGACGCAAGAGATTTGCCGACGCGGTCCATGAGCAGGGAAAGAACACTTCCAGAAAGTGCCTGAGGGACGTCATCGTTGTCGGCCATGACGCGGAAAAGGACATGGCATGGGACCTCGTCCCGGCCAAGACCGACCACAATGACGGAAACGCCCCGGTACTCATATTGTTTGACGCAATGGTCTTTGACAGGGCGGTCGATGCCGCCATGGACGCCCTGCCGGAGATCATAACCCTGCTGGCCAAGAAGGGAGACAACGATTTTCTGAAAGGGTTCAAGGCCATTGACACCCCCGAAAAGGCGGTGACCAAAAACTATTCTTTCAAGAAAGCGCTTTACCACACCCCGAAAAAAGGGGACAAGACCGGCGTTCCGGTGGTCTATGCCATCAAGAAACGTCCCCTCCCGTCGGGCAGGAAGAAGTAAATTTTCCATGACTGCCTGGGCGGTGCAAGGGGGCGCGTGCCCGCGCAACCGGGTGGATTTCTGGCGGTTACGCCCCGGACAGACCGGTCCGGGAGAAACCCGGAAAAAGTCCCCCATGGTCTTGCTGGATATTGCCGGCAACAATGTCCTATTATTTTGAACACCTGATTGGAGGCTAAAAACGGTGAGTTTCACTAGTGGGCATGACAGGCAAGGCTTGGTCGGCGGCATGGTCCAGGGGG
>CAZOMH010000811.1:0-2299 GCA_964580415.1 uncultured Nitrospirales bacterium | reverse complement strand
CGGTCGGCGGCCACTTCGCCGTCGCACATCCAATCGTCGAGCCCGGTCCACACCAGGCGCGGGGGCGCTTCGGGAAAGGCGTGCTGTTTTTCCCAGTCGTCCCGGACGGACTGCGGCAGCAGGCATTCGGCGGGGGTGGCCCGGTCCTGATCGAGCCTGCGCGCGTGGTCCCAATCACGGCGTTGGGGATGGGCGGGTCGGAACTGGTAGATACGTCCGCGCTGCGGGTCGAAAAACGAGGCAAAACCACAACTCGCCGCAGGAAGGGGAACAGGCAGGGGCAGGGGGGGGCGGTCAAAAGGAACGGGGGCGAAGCGTTGGCACCAGGCGACCGGGGGGACGGTCCCCGGGGAATCAATGTGAAGGCGCCAAGCCAAGACGCCGTCCTTGGCGGAAGCGACCAGGGTTTGCTTGGCGGACAGCTTTAACGTGTCGGCGGTGGAAAGAATTTGAAGGGACGCCGCGTCAGGTGAGGGCGGGCCCGCGCTTTGGGTTTTCCAGACAGATTGCGAAAACCACGCCACATTCTGTCCGTCCTGTACGCCCCATTGGCAGCCGGACAGTTCTTCCGGGGCTACTTGGTTGAATCCGCCTGCCGTGGGCCAAAGCAAGGTGTCCAGGCTTCCGGTTGCGGTTACACCGGCAACCAGTCCGTCATAACCGAGGCTGAGAAGGGGGCTTGACGGACCAAATGACTCGACCCAGGACCGGGCCGGGAACGCGGTGCCGTGGGCAAGAAGCATGAAGGCAAGAACAGCGAGTAAACGGGGGCGCACAGTGGCCTTCATTTGTGCGCCTCCCGCTGGGCGGGGGCGGCAAAGCGGCAGACGATATGAACGGTACCAGGACTGTGGTGTGCGGACATTCTGAAGGTGCCCGATTTTGCCAGTACGCGCATGAGGGGATTGAAAACGGCATCCAAGTCCTTTGCGGCGGTCTCGGGCAGGAGTTCCAGGTTGGCGGCCCAGAGCACGGTCTCGCCTGCGGCTTTCGCCGCCTTCAGGCAATCGACAGTGAAAACGACATCGTCACCGGTGGGTTCTGTTCGTTCTTCAGGAGCGGCCGCGAGCATGGCGGCCAGCGGTTCTTGAGTGGCAAGGTAATAACGCTGGCCGCGGCGAAAAGAATAGAGGGAGAACTGTTCTCCGAGGAGTGGCATCATCGCCCCGGGAAACCCGTTCCATTCGTAGGGAAGGGATTTGCCCGGCGGGGCCGCGCGGGAGAGAACTTCGCTGAAAGCATCGGTTGCCCGGGTTGCGGCGGCAAGTATCGGAACAGGCGCGCCGGATGCTGTCGGAAGGCCGTAGAGCGCACAGGAGAAGGGCGTATTCAGACAGGCAGAGGTGGAGAGAAAAGCAGGGAGGCGGTTAAGGCTCCATCGGGAAATGAGTTCGCCCATAATTCCGCCGGCAAGTGTTGGGAAAGGAAGTTCCCCGGCGACTTCAGCCAGTTGGGCGGCGGACTTTGCGTCGCGAACAGACATTGAAATGATTGGATTTCCGGCAAGCGCAGGGCCATCCCAAGAGGCGGGGGCATCGGGGGCGGGGGAATCCGGACGGGCTATGCTGGCCTTCATGGGAAGTTCCGAAGCGGGTTCCAGAGTGACGGAAGCTTCCACGGGACCGTGTGTTTGCACGAAGAGTGTTTCGGGCTGGATTCCTTCGGGGAGATCAAGGGACACCGGACGCGCGGCAAGCGCCTTGGTGATCAGGGTTGGACTGGAGGAAAGGATCAGATACCCGTCCCGCCATGCCTGCTTTATGGAGGTGCCGGGGAAAACGTTCCCCTGGAACAACAGGCTGGCCGCCCACGCGGCCAGACCCGGATGGGTGCAGACAATCCAGTCCTGCCCGTCGGTGCCGCCCGCCATTGTTCCGCCGAGCCATGTGCGCCAACGGGCCGGTGTGGGCCGAATGCCGGTTAATTGTCTTCCGGCGAGTTCCAGATCAGCCAAAAGCGGCCGGGCTTCCTGCACCATATTTTCTGCGAGGGGAGTCCGGGACAACTGGAGCCAGAAGAGGGGCAGGTCCGACGAGTAAACATAAAGAGGCAAGTTTTCCGGAAGAAAGCCGGGATGGGACGCCGTTTTGAGCTGACGATCAACGAAGCCGGCATAGATGACGGCGACGACCAGCGACACAATGATGCACCACGCAGCGTTGCGGATTACTTTTGCCCGGGCTTTAGTGTCTGAACTCGTCATCGAGAATGGTCGCTATGAAGCGCTCAATGGAGACCGGAAAGTAGCGGCTTTCGGGAGTGATAATAACGCCGGTGGTAATGTCTTCCCGCCGTTCCA
>CAZOMH010000810.1:0-2300 GCA_964580415.1 uncultured Nitrospirales bacterium | reverse complement strand
GAGGCGTCCCGCCTCGACGTTGTCGGAGGCCACCTGGCAAAGGACGAGATCGGCGTCTTTCACGGGCGCGTCCACCACGACCACGGGAATGTTCTTCTGTTTGGCCTGGACAAGGCTTCCGGTGACGCCTTCCCAGTTGACCGGGTTCAGGAAAATTCCGGCGGCACCCTGCTGCACGAGGTCGGAGAGGTCATTCTTTTGTTTCAGGCTGGTAAACTGCGCATCCAGGGTGACCAAACGGTCGCCGTGCGCCTCAATGACTTCCTTCATGCCGGCGTTGAGTTCGACGAAGAAGGGGTTGTTCATGGTCTGGAAGGACACGCCAAACAGGCGTCCGCCCTTGGCCTCCTTGGCCGGGGTGGCAGTGCCGTCCCCCGCAGGCTGCGAACAGCCCACCACCAATGCCAGTGCGCAACTTACCGCAACCAGACCGATAACCCTGATTTTCATGGGAATGCTCCTCTTGATTCTTTCGAACGCCACAGCCTTTGACTATACTATGACCGGAAACTTTCCGCAAGCTGGGTGTTATAGACGCGGCGACCAACGCGGGTGTTGCCCGCAAGCCACACAAAGAAGAAAGGGCATGGGATGGGTACTGGCGCACGGAGAACGTTTCTGGTCATGGCCATGGTTCTTACGGGGTCAGGAACCGTTTGGGGCATGTTCATGCGGCCGGAGGCAATGGTGCCGGTAGACCGGCTGATTGAAAACACAAAGCGTTATATCGAGCAACATCCCGACGACCCCGTTGGTTATGGGCAGTTGGCCCGTGCGTGCAGTCTTGCCTTTGCGTACGGGGAGAAGATGAAAGAGATAGGGGTCTTCAATCCGCAAAGCACGAATGAGGCGCCCCGCTTTGAGGATCATGGCCAGCGCAAACCCGATGTGGCCTACCGCAAGCCCGGTCAGGCGACGCCGAAAGAGTTGGCCTATCTCCTCGATTCAGTGCGCAATTATGAGGAAGCGGTAAAGCGCGCCCCGGACAATCTGGTGTATTGGCTCGGGCTTGGGTATGTGTTCGAGATCGCGTCGCGGGAAGTGTACACGCTTCCCGAGAATGCCAAGACCGCCGTTGACTGGGAAGTGGTGCCGAAGGAGCAGCGGGCCTGTGAAGACAAGGCTCTGGAAGCCTATCGAAAAGCGTTTTCTTTGGACAAGTCACGGGCGGGCGATCTTTTTCCGTCAATTGCGCAGGAGGCCGACCAGAGTATCGCGTCTTTGATCGGCCGCCGCAAGGACCCGAGTGAGGAGGACAAACGGGACGCGCTTCGGTTCACCAGAATTGCGAAGGATATTGAAATGTCCCGGGGCCATATGGTCACGCCCATCATATTTGATCTTGGGGGAAATCACGGTCTTTCGGGGCTTCTGGCTTCCAAAAAGAAGGTCTGCTTTGATTTGGACGGGTCGGGCCGAAATCTTGTCTGGAATTGGGTGAAGCCCGGCACGTCGTTACTGGTGTGGGACCCCCACGGCACGGGACGCATCACTTCGGGGCGGCAGTTGATCGGAAGCGTCACCTGGTGGCTGTTCTGGGACACGGGGTATCGCGTTCTGGCAGCCTTGGACGACGACAATGATGGCTGGTTGCGCGGAAAGGAACTGGACGGCTTGGGCGTCTGGACCGATGCCAACGGCAACGCCGTATCCGACCCCGGTGAGGTCGTTCCCATCCGAAACGCGGGAGTGGAGGCGCTTTCGGTCACCGTGGCCGGCAAGAGTGAGGGAATGCCTTTCAACCCGCAGGGTTTGCGCATGAACGATGGGCGCACTCTGGCGACCTATGACTGGGTGGCCAAGGGACACGCGGGCAAATGATGCACTTTATGCAAAGCCCGGGGAGGATAGTCATGTTCCGACAGATTGCCATAACATTGGCACTGGGCATCTTTCTTGCCGGTTGCGCCGGACTTTCGAACCATGCCGGTTCGCGTATTGTCGGGCGGGTAACCCATGCGGCCACGGACGCGCCTGTGGCCGGGGTTCGCGTCGGGATATCAAGACTTGAGACCTGCCCATTTCAGGAGGGCAGCATGGTGGTTCCGGCAGGTGCCCCGCCGTCCGCCTGGGAGGCGGTATCCGGGAAAGGCGGAAAGTTCCAAATCCGCGGTGTCTCCGCCGGCGAGTGGCTTTTGACCGTCCGTGACGAGAAATTGGTTGGCGGCAGCGGTGACCTCGCGTTTTCCGCGGACGGCAAGAAAACCGTGTCCGATTTGGCGCTGCACGTGGCGGAACCGGCCAGCATTTCGGGACGAGTCTTCAATCGAGATTTCGAAGCCCCTCTTGGCGGGGTGACC
>CAZOMH010000809.1:0-2309 GCA_964580415.1 uncultured Nitrospirales bacterium | reverse complement strand
GCCAGACCTGGTGGCCAATGGTCGCGGACTATCACCGCTACATCACCCGCTGCCAATACATGCTGCGGCAGGGACGCAACATTGCCGATATCCTTTACCTCATCCCGGAAGGCGCGCCAAATGTGTTCCAACCACCCCCCTCCGCTTTTTCGGGCACCAGCCGATTGCCGGACCGACGCGGCTACAATTTCGACGGCTGCTCGGCGCTGACACTCATCCGGCTTGCACACGTTCGCGACGGACGGATTGTCTTTCCCAGCGGCGCGTCCTACCAGATTCTTGTTCTGCCGGACTCGCAAACCATGACTCCAGAGCTTTTGAAGAAGCTCCAATCTCTGGTCAAGGCGGGCGCTGCCATTGTCGGCAATCCACCGTGGAAATCACCGAGCCTGGTCGAATATCCTCAGTGTGATCGAGAGGTGGCCCGCCGGGCCGGAGTCCTCTGGGGAAGCCTTCGCCCGTCCGGTCAGCAAGCCGTGAGACATGTCGGACAGGGCCGCATTATCTGGGGTGAACCGCTGTACGCCGGCGCGGCTGACAAGCCATCACCATATCCGGATTACGACCTCACCGCTGCCGTCCTTGGCGGCATGGGAGTGATCGAGGATTTCGTCTCCCCGGCCCCCGTACGATACGCCCATCACCGCACAGACAGCCGGGACATTTATTTCGTCGCCAATCGTTCAGACCAACCGGTGAAAACCACGGCCACTTTTCGCGTCACCGCGGGCAATCCCGAACTCTGGAATCCGGTCACGGGAGCAATTCGTCCGTTGCCACAGTTCTCGCGCACTGGCGGAACGACAGCAATTCCGCTGCAATTCGAACCTTTCGAAAGCTATTTCGTGGTATTCCCCTCGAGGACACGGAACGCGATGGCCGCGCCGAATAGCAACGGAAAGAACTTCGAGGAATTTGCGGAATTGATGACCCTGCACAACACGTGGGCCATCTCCTTCGACCCGTCCATGGGCGCGCCCGCACAGATCCAGTTCGATAAGTTGGAGGACTGGACGCAACGTCCGGAACCCGGCATCAGGTATTATTCCGGCATTGCCACCTACCGCACAACGTTCGACCTTGCCCAATCCGACCTCCCGGGTACCAGCCGCGCAGTCTATCTGGATCCCGGCCAGGTGCAGGTGATGGCTCGTGTAAGGGTAAACGGCGTCGATTGCGGCGTGGCATGGACCGCCCCCTGGCGAGTGGACATCAGCCGGGCGCTCAAAGCCGGAAGCAACACGCTGGAAATTGAAGTGGCCAATCTTTGGCCCAACCGCATGATCGGCGACGCGGCATCCCAGGGACGGAAGTTCGCGCAAACAACTTATCGTCCTTACAAACCAACGGATCCATTGCTTCCATCAGGTTTGCTCGGGCCAGTCCGCCTCCTGAGAACAGCTTCCCCTTCTCCGATGTGAGCATTGGCGCTTGTTTGGGCGGGCGAGAGACCGCAGGTCGTTTTTGCGGGATCTGGTTCGACGCAGTCGAACCGGACAGTGGCTGGCAAAAGGCCCCGGGCCACTTGAGAAACAGAACGTTCGAAATTCAGTTCATCGGCTTGGGCAGATCCACATCTTCCCAGCCCTGCTTGCCCAGAGCGATATCCCGTTCCACAAAGGTCCAGACAACGATCTTCTTTCCCTCGAGAATCTCGGGATTTGTGCTGAGCTTGCGCCGGCAGTCTGTGGCGGCGCCGCCATCGCTGTAGATGCAATCCACCGGCGCCTTGATAGCCACGGCCAAATGAGAAACAAAACCCGCGGAACCGGGGAGCAACCGTTTGGTCATCTTCTCGGTCCCGGACGGCGGCGCGGCGTCCGGCACGGTGCCCAGAGACTGCGGCTCAGGGAACTGATAGATGCGGGAGAAACTATCGCCCAACACCAGGATTTCGGCTTTCCCGCCCGGAAATGTGTAGGTGCCCGGACGGGACGATGCCGCCGGAATCAGCGGCCCGAAAACCGGGTCGAGCACCTGCTGGCAAATGACCGCCTGCGGGCTGAAGACGTTCGTGACCCCGGGTGTCTGCATCATGTCAACGATGTCGCCGTTCCGATCCACGCGCACATCACGGATCTGAAAATCCCTGGGCTTCCCGGAAACGAACTTCAGGCGCCGCATTTCCCCGGCGACCGCTTCCGCAGCAAGCCTGGCTCCAACCGGCGTCCAGTGAGTGTCCGTGCGCAGGTACAATGGGCTTTCAGACTCCGGTTCGTGCCCGTCTTTGCGGGCCTGCTGGAACAAGGCGAAAAGATCCGCCACTTCGACCCCCTGGGAACGCAGGGTCCGGACCAGATCAAGAGTGG
>CAZOMH010000808.1:0-2311 GCA_964580415.1 uncultured Nitrospirales bacterium | reverse complement strand
CGAGCCGCATGTCGCCGATCTCGTCCAGAAACAGCGTGCCGCCGTGGGCCAGTTCAAACTTGCCCGGCCGGCTCACATCGGCACCGGTGAACGCGCCCTTCTCATGGCCGAACAGTTCCGACTCGACCAGATTGTCCGGGATGGCCGCGCAGTTGACCACGACAAAGGGCTTGTTGCGGCGCGGTCCGGCGAAATGGATGTGGCGGGCGATTAACTCTTTGCCCGTGCCCGACTCGCCCAGGATAAGCACCGTGCTGTTCACATGCACCGCCCGCCGCGTCCGCTCAAAGACCTGCCGCATGGGCTCGCTCTGGCCGACGATGTTGCCCAGCGCCACCGAATCGGTGACCAGTTCGCGCAGCTGCCGGTTCTGGCGGCGCAGTTCGGAACGCTCGCCCGTGCGGCCGAGCACCATCAGCAGCTCGTCTTTGTCGAAGGGTTTTTCCAGATAGTCCGCCGCGCCCTCCTTCATTGCGGTCACCGCCGTTTTGATGGTGGCGTGCGCGGTCATCACGACCACCTCCAACTCGGGCCGCAACCGCCGCGCCTGGCGCAGCAACTCGAGCCCGTCCATGCCGGGCATCTTCAGGTCGGTCAGCAGGATGTCCGCATCGTCCTCCTGCAGCGCCGCCAGCGCATCCTCCGCCGACGGGCAGCCCCGGGGCTCATAGCCCGCCTGGGCGAGGATGTCGCAAATAATCTCCCGCTGCACGCGGTCATCTTCTGTTATAAGCACGCGAAACGCCATATGGGTACCGGTCCTGTCCTTGCGCGTCTCCCGGACGCACTCTTCAGACTATATTGTAGCACGCCGGCAGAAACGTTCCGACAAAGACAATATGTAGACAAACCGACGGCGCGCCGGACTGGCCGGGCCCGCCGTCGTGCGGCAGGGGGGCGGGTATGGCCAGGCAACCCTCTGCCGAACAGGTTGACACTTTCGCCGCGCCCCGCCGCGCCGCACGCCGCCCGGTTTTCGCCCGCCTGTGACACCCATCCGGTACGCCGGTTGTCCAACCTTCCGGAGACCGTTCTTATGAATCGCATCTTTTTGCCACTCTTTCTATCCGCGGTTGCGTTTCTGCCGTCCGGGGTTTGTTTTGCCGGTTCCGCGAAAACGCCGCAGGACGACAGCGCCGGCATGCTGATGCGGTCCCCCGCCGGGGACCGCTATGCCGACCGCAATCTGCAGGGCGAAACGATTTTGCCGAACGGCCGCATCATCACACCCACTGGCCGCCTGTTTCGGGTGGAACCGCATCCCTACGGGCTGACGCTGAGTCCGGACGGGCGCTGGCTGATCGCGGCGTGCAGCGCGGGGCCGCAGTTGTCCATCCTGGACTTGGCCAATCCGGACGCGCCGGTGCAGACAACCCTGGGCGGCCGCAATGAAAAGGGAATCCTTGATGCGGTGTTCATGGGTCTTGGCGCGGCCCGGGACTCCGGCGTGGTTTATGTGGCGGGCGGCAGCGACTACAGCATCATGGCCTTTGACATTGCCACGCGCACGCGGCTGTTTCGTGCCTCCTGCGATCACACCGCCGACGGCGTGCGCTATCAGAACGGGTACACAGGCGACCTGCGGCTCTCGCCGGACGGCGCGCTGCTCTATGCAGTGGACCAGTCCAATTTCCGGATGATCGTTTTCGATACCGGGCAGCAGAAAGTGATCAACTCCATCCCGGTCGGCCGGTATCCCTTCGGCATTGCATTGTCCCCCGACGGCAGCCGGGCCTATGTCGCCAATGTGGGCATGTACGAGTACGCCAAGCTGCAGAAGAAGACCGGCGGCATGGTCAAACTGCACTTCCCGCCCTACGGCGTGCCGTCCAAAGAGGCGAAGAAGGGCGTTGAACTCAAGCCGGACGATGACGGCGACGAGGAGGTCAGGGTTCCCGGCCTGGGCGATCCCAACGACATTCGCGCCATGTCGGTGTGGACCATCGATATTTCCGTGCGCGGAAGGGAGGGTGTGATCGGCAAGACCAAGACCGGCCGCCTTGTGGGCGAAAAACTGGAGGACTTTCCCGCCGTGGGCGGCAGCAGCCCCAATTCACTCGTCGCCACGGAGAAACACGTGTACGTGTCGAACGGCAGCAACGACAGCATCACGGTCATCAACGCGCGGACCGGCCGGCGCCAGAAGGACATAGAACTGCAATTTCATCCCGCCGCGCGCGGTTTGCGCGGGATGATTCCTTTTGGGCTCGCATTGTCGCCGGACCTTCAGACACTCTATGTCGCCGAGGCGGGCATCAACGCCGCAGGCGTGGTTCGGGTCAAGGACGGCAAGGTGCTCGGCCACATTCCG
>CAZOMH010000807.1:0-2320 GCA_964580415.1 uncultured Nitrospirales bacterium | reverse complement strand
CACCCCTCAAGGGGGGACTCAAGCATGTCGCGGGACGCTGCGGCACTCCCTTCAAGGGGCGGCCTGCATACGCTCCGCCGCAGGGAGGGCAGTCTCCTTGGGTGCGGTCTTTCGGATTGGCCCCATGCGTCCAGTCCCATGCTTTCCAAGTCTTCCCATTCATAGCAATTGCCTCTGCCGCGCGCCGATGTACTGGGTCACCAGTTGCGGGCACAATCGTTCATTCTCTGTCACGGCCATCGAAACGCCGCGCTGGCGCAGGCGCAGTTCCAGTTCGCGCAGCTCATTCCATACAAAATGCCCGGCCAGGCGCAGGTACACGTCGCCGGCGGTCTCCACATCGCCCCCCTGAAAGACCGGCCCGACACCGGGCGCGGGCAGCATGTTCACCATCACCAGATGACGCCGGGCAATGATGCCGACATTGTTGATGAAACCTTCCGCCAGCACCGGGTCGTCCAGACTTGTGAGGAAGAAGAGCATGGCCCGGCGGCGCAGGCGCAGGCGCAGAAAGGCAAAGGCCTCACCGAAATCGGGATTGCCCGTGCCGGGTTCGAGCGCGAAAATGGCGTCACGGCAGGCGCTGTAGTGCTGCCGTCCATGGCCGGCGCGCACAAAGGCGCGCACCTGTTCGTCAAAGGCCATAACGCCGAAGAGATCGCCCTGCCGCTGCGCGACCGCGCCCAGGACCATGGCGGCGGTGATGAAGCGCTCCAACTGGGTTCGGTCGGCGTCGGCCGTTTCCATGTCGTTGAGGCCCGGCGCGGGGCGGGCGCTCAGGCGCGACACATCCATCACCAGGTACACCTCCTGGACACGCTCGACCTGGAATACCTTGGTGATTGGCCTTCCGCGCTTGGCGGTGGTCTTCCAGTGGATATCCTCGTATGAGTCGCCCGGCAGATATTCGCGCAGTTTCTCGACCTCGCGGCCCTTGCCCACCTGCCGCCGGGCATGGACGCCCACCATCCCGCGGTTTAGGAAGATGGCCGCCAGCCCTTTCTGTTCGGGCATCATGTTGGGATAGCCGCGCATGCGGCAGGAAACCGGAATGTCGCGGCGGAAGGCCCAGAGGCCCCATGCCGATTCCATTTCCACACGCAGACACGTCAGCGGCCAAATACCGCGCCTGCGCACGGTGTACGGCCATTCCACACGCCCGGCCGCGCCGTCGGCGGGCAGCCGCACAGAAAGGACTTCCTGTTCCGGGGTGACGGCTTCCGGCCAGAGGGCCGCGATGCGCAAGAAATTCGCCGCCGCGCGGACGGTGATCTCCAAAGCGGCCGGGCGGTCCACGGTGGCCCGCGCGTCCTCGGGAAGGGTCACCACAACGGTTCCAGCCAAGTGGCGGCCGTTCCATGCGTCTGCGGCGGCCATGAGCGCGAACAGTCCGCACAGCGCCCCGATGACGGGCAGCAGCGCGGGCTGCGCGGCCCACAACGCGGCGCCGCCCGCGCCGGCGAGCGCGGTCCAGCCGATCAACCTGTTTCCCGGAACGATCATCGCGGTACGGGCACCTCCTGCAGAATGCGCTGAATCACCTCGTCCACGCCCAGCCCCTCGATTTCGTATTCGGGCCGCAGCACGAGCCGGTGCTCCAGCACGGGCACGGCCAGGGTTTTCACATCGTCCGGAGTGACGAAGTCGCGGCCGTGGATCGCGGCATAGACCCGCGAGGCAAGGATCAGCGACTGGGTGGCGCGGGGTCCGGCCCCGACGAGAATGGCATTGTCGGCGCGGGTGCGGCGGACAACATCAACCATGTAGGCGAGCAGTTCGTCGCGCACAACAACCTGCGCAAGCAGGCCGTGCATGCCCGTGAGGTCTTCCTGGGAAATGATGCGCTGCACACCGCCGTTCGCGAGTGTGCTCTCGGGCGCGTCGGCCCCGAGCATGCGCCGCGCCAGATCGAGTTCACCGGCGCGGTCGGGGCAGTCCATGCGAATCTTGAGCATGAACCGGTCCTTCTGCGCTTCGGGCAGCGGATAGGTGCCCTCGTACTCGATGGGGTTTTGCGTGGCAAACACGGTGAACAGGGGCGAGAGGACGTGCGTGTCCCGGTCGATGGTAACGCAGCGCTCCTGCATTGCCTGAAGCAGGGCCGACTGCGTCTTGGAGGGGGCGCGGTTGATTTCGTCGGCGAGCAGGAAGGACGTGAAAACGGGCCCCTTCACCAGCGTGAACGCGCCGGAGCGCATGTCGAACACATTGGTGCCGATGATGTCGGCGGGCATGAGGTCGGGGGTGAACTGGATGCGCGCGAAGTCGCAGCCCAGCGCGTGGGCCAGGGTGCGCACGAGCAGCGTCTTCGCAATGCCCG
>CAZOMH010000806.1:0-2321 GCA_964580415.1 uncultured Nitrospirales bacterium | reverse complement strand
CACCACCATGGAAGGCGGAATGATTACCCTGGCAAATCCGGAGGCCGCGGCGCGCCTGCGGCTGCTGGCCGCGAACGGCATGACCGCAACCGCCTGGGACCGTTACGGCCGCAGCGCCGTGCCCACACCGGCGCAGGTGGTTACGCCGGGATACAAGTATGCGCTGGGCAACGTTGCCGCCGCAATGGGTGTGGCGCAGCTCAAAAAGTTCGCCCTCTTCAAGGCGGCCCGCACACGCCTCGCCGGCATGTACCGGGCAGTTCTGTCCGGCATGGATGAAATCACCCTCCCGGTGGAACGCGAAGGGGTGGAGCATGCATGGCACCTGTTCATCGTGCGTCTGAATCTGAACAGGCTCAACCGGACGCGCGATGAAATCGCCCATGACCTGCGCCGGGAAAACATTGGGACAGGTGTGCATTTCTACGGACTGCACCTGCACCCGTACTACCGGGAAACGCTCGGCATACGCGCCGAAGACTACCCCGAGGCCACCAGCGCTTCCGAAGACATCCTCTCGCTGCCGCTTCATCCGCAGATTACGGACAAGAACCTGCACGAGGTGGTCTTCGCCCTGAAAAAAGTGCTGGCGCACCGGAGAAAGTAACCTTAAGCGGCGGACGGCCCTTTTGTCCCGTCTCTCCGATGGCTTTAATCAACACACCCGGCGCAAGCCGATATTTATGGAGTCCCTGCGATGGAAGACCTTGTAGTTCAGGATTTGCCCACATCACCGCATTGCTTTGTGTGCGGCGAACACAATCCGGCCGGTTTGCATGCGCGTTTTCATGTGGAAAACGGGCTTGTGAAGATGCCCATGACCGCCGGGGACCGCCATTGCGGCTATCCCGGCGTTGTGCACGGGGGCGTGCTCGCCGCAGCACTGGACGAGTGCATGGGATGGGCCGCGGCCCGGTCCATCCACCGGATGTGCGTTACCGGCGAATTGTCCGTGCGCTATCTGAAACCGGTTGCCCCGGAACCCGGATTCACCGTTTATGCCGAAGTGGTGCGTTCCAGCCAGCGCCTTGTGCATACCCGCAGTTGGATAGTGGGACCGGACGGCGAAAAGCACGCCACTGCCGAAGGCAAATTTTTCCCGCTAAGCGAGCAGGAAACACTGCGCGTCGATGACGGCATGGTCTACCGCGGCGGCGAAGAGCGCGTTTTCGATGTGCTCCGCCCGGCCAATGAAGAACAACCGGGGAAATAGGCGTTCCTACTTCGCGTCTTTTTCCTTCGCGGTGATCTTGGCCATTTCTTCCGCGGTAAATTTGCTGCCCTCAATGGGACCGGGAGCCCAGCACTTCTGGGCCGTGCCGGGCTTGGGCTCCTGAATGGGAATGACGAAGGCGTCTCCGGCCGTTTTCGCGTCCTTGCGCACGCAACCGCCGGCCCTGTCCAGGCCTGCCCGCGCCAGCTTTTCGCAGACCGAGATCAGCGCGGCGAAGTCATAGTCGGTGTGGTCGTACTTGACGTTTGTCTTCAGCGCCGACTTGAATGTTTCAGGCAGTTTGTCAAACCCGATGGTGGTGAACAGCACGCCGCCCGCGTTGGACGGGTTGCAGTCGGAATCCATGCCGCAGCGGGTGGCGATAATCATGGTCTTGCCGGGATCCCGGTCGCCGTAGAGCAGGCCCGTCACGACATAGGCGCCGTTGAGCTTGGCGTCAATGTTGAAATCGCCCTTCTCGCAGGAGAATTTCCGGTAGTCCGGGTTCTTCTGGTATTTTGCGTCAATCAAATTCCAGGTCTTCTCCCAGTCGGCGGGGTTTTCCTTGTGCCAGCGCAGCACATCGCTGATGCACTCGTGGTACTGGCTGTCCGCGGGAATGCAGCGCAATCCCGCTTCGACTATCTTGGTCATGTCCGTTTCAAAAAAGGCCTCGGTATACATGCCGCCTATGAACTGGCCGCCGTACAGGCCGTCGCCGTAGTTCATAAGCCGTCCGAACTTCTCGCCAAGCTCGACGGCCAGCGTGGGCATGCCGGGGGAGATGAGTCCGCTGAAATCGGCTTCAATCTGGTAGTCAATATCATCGGCATGGGCGCTGAACTGGGGATGGCTGCAGTCGGGAGGGGCAATGCCCGCGCGCAGGTTCTTGCGGCCGAATTTGTTGGCATGCCACAGCTCATAGCCGCTGTTGGCAAAATCAATGCCCGCCTGGCGCTGTGAAACATCCCAGCCGTACAGGTCCATGGAACGCACAAAGGTCATCTCAACGTAAAGGTCATCCTGGTGGTACTGGTTAACCAAACCCGGTTTCCATTTGGGCATTTCGGCTTCGGGAACGATGCGGCCCTCGTACTTGAACTCCGTG
>CAZOMH010000805.1:1676-2323 GCA_964580415.1 uncultured Nitrospirales bacterium | reverse complement strand
GCGCTCCGTACAGGCTGGGCCGGGTGTTCTCGGTCATGCCGCCGTCGATCTTGATGAACACATTCCCCGACGCCCCCGTGTCCACCACGTCGATTATCGTGCAGACCAGTGCCCCCGCATTGGCGGCCAGATAGGTGCCGGGCTCCACTTCCAGGTGGAGTTTGCGGCCGTGCCCGCGTGCGAATGCCTCAAACTGCGGCACCATGCGCCCGCCGATGTTCCGGAGGTCGGCCTCCTTCTCGCGGGACATGCGCGCGATCTTGTATCCGCCGCCCAGGCTGAGCCGGGTGACCTCGGGCAGACGCGCCGCAATGGCCAGCGACATGCCCGCGCAATGCACCCACATTTCCGGGTCGGAACCCGACCCGATGTGGGTGTGCATGCCCGTAACATGCAGCCCATGGTTCGCGGCCACCGCGAGGGCCTCGTCGAGATGCTCATGCCAGATGCCGAAACTCGCCGAAGGTCCGCCCACGTTCGTGCGGTTGCTATGGCCCGAGCCAAGCCCGGGGTTAACGCGCACCGACACTTCCGTGTTGGGGAACAGTCGTCCGTAAAGTTCCAACTGGCGCAGTGAACAGGCGTTGAACGCGCAGCCTTGGCGCACGAGGCCTTGCAGGTCTTTGGGGAGTTCCTGCGCGGTGATC
>CAZOMH010000805.1:0-1666 GCA_964580415.1 uncultured Nitrospirales bacterium | reverse complement strand
GGTAATCTGGATGTGCTCCGCGGGGATGCCCGCGCGCAGCGCACGCTCCGCCTCATAGCCGCTGGAAGCGTCTATGTGCAGGCCCAAGTCGTGAAACAGCCGGACAACGGCAGCGTTCGGCAGCGACTTCATGGCAAAGCGCGCGGTCAGTCCAAAGGCGTTCGGAAACGCCAGCACCTCGCGCGCACGGCGTTCAAGCGTGCGCGCGTCATACACAAAAACAGGCGTGCCGAATTCGGCCTGAATGCGCCGCACCTGATCTTCCGTGAGAAATGCCAATGATTCCATTGCTTGATATACCTTTACCGTACTGAAGATGACCAAAAACGGTTGTCAACCTTATCATTCTCCCGGGGGGACAAAACACCCGCCAGAAGTTGTCGCCGGGCCTTCCGCGTGAAAGGCGCAGGCGCCCAAATTCCCCCTTTGAAGACGAGGGGGGACAGAAGTCTTAGGTCCCCCCCCCTGCGAGGGGGGAAGGCCCGAAGGGCCGGGGGGTGCAGGTTCTGGGCGCATGCGGAAGCATACACCCCCCGCTGCTTCGCAGCACCCCCCTCAAGGGGGCTACAAGACCTGTGTCCTCCCTGTCTTCAAAGGGGTACCCCAAGGTCGTATTCCCCCACCGGGTTTCAATGGGGCCACCGAGATTCCTCGGCATTCTAGCGCATATCGTTGACGCACCGCACCTGTCAATCCATCAGGTCCGCCCTGGGGAAGGAGCCGAGTATTTTCAGGTTGCGGGTCTGGTCGGCCGCCTCATCCAGGGTTGTCTTGACGATCTCGTCCTCAATGTGTCCCAGGAAGTCAATGAAGAAGACGTACTCCCACGCCTTCTGCTGGCTGGGACGGGACTCGATGCGCGTCAGATTAATATTGCGGTTCTGGAAGGGCAGCAGCAGGTTGTACAGCGCGCCCGGTTTGTCCTTTACCCAGACAAGAATGGACGTCTTGTCGTCGCCCGTGCGGCGCACAAGTTGACGCCCGATCACCACGAAGCGGGTGAAATTGTGGGGCGCGTCTTCGACGCGCTCCACAAGGATGTCGAGGTCGTAGGTTACCGCGGCGAGCCGGCTCGCGATGGCGGCGGCGCCGGGCTCGGCCGCGGCGCGGCGCGCTGCCTCCGCGGTGCTGCTCGTTTCGATGAGCGGCACGCCGGGCAGGTTGGCCCGCAACCAGTTGCGGCACTGCAGAATCGCGTTGTCCTTGGAGTAAACGCGCTTGATCTCCTCCAGTTTGCACTTGGCCAGGAGGTTCTGGGTGATGTGCATGAGTATTTCGTTGACAATTTTCAAGTCGGACGTGATGAACCGGTCGAGTGTGTCGCTGACCGAACCGCCCATGCTGCTCTCGACGGGCACCACGCCGTAATCAATGCGGCCGCGCTCCACCTCGGTGAAGACATCGGCGAAGGACGGCAGGGGATGGTACTCGCTCTCGGCGCCGAACACGCGCAGGGCGGCCATGTGGCTGAAGGTGTCCCGCGGGCCGAGAAAGGCGACGCTGGTCGGCCGTTCGAGGGCGCGGATGGCGCTGATGATCTCGCGGTAGACCGAGGTGAGCGCCTTGTTGCTCAGCGGGCCGGCGTTTATTTCGGCGATGCGCGAAAAGACCGCCTTCTCGCGTTCGGGCACATAAATGGGCGCGTCGGCGCGGCGTTTGAGTTCGC
>CAZOMH010000804.1:0-2325 GCA_964580415.1 uncultured Nitrospirales bacterium | reverse complement strand
CTCGAAAAAGCGCGCTGAAGCGCGCTGGAAAACCGAGAAAGGCGGCCTCATCATCACCCCCCGGCTGAAGCCGGGGGCAAAGAGGAGCCGGCTGAAGCCGGCTGACAAAGCAGACACACGATCAGAGGAATGGGTGGAAAGCCGGGGCCTTTCAGCCCTCCGGATTGATAGTCTCTCATCAAACCGACTTCTGTCCCCCTTATCTTGGAATAGGGAGTTTTCAAATGCTGCAGGGTGCTGAAGCACGCTGTCTGAACGAACACCGCCTATGGCTGGCATTCAATAACGGCCGTTCGGAAGAAATCGACCTTGCGGATATCCTTTTCGGTCCGGTGTTTGAACCGCTGCTGGAAGAACAACTTTTTGCGTCACTTCGTGTGGTTCCGCTCCTTCAGACGGTTGTCCGGGGAAACGGCGCCGATTTCGCACCGGAATTTCTGCTGGAAAGACTGATGACGGGAATCAAAGATGAATGCCCTGCATCTGTCCCTGTGGAAATCTGAACGCCGCACTTAAGGCTGCGCGGAGATATTCTCAATCGCCTCCGCCACTTTGTGGCGGTGCGCCTCAATGGGTGCCGGGTCCTTGGTAAACTCGGTCATGCTTTCGCTGATGTAGGACGGCACCGTCAGCAGCCCTTCATATTCGGCCTTCTTTGACGCGTCCAGTGCCGCGCCCTTCTCCGCCAGCAGGCGTTTCAGCATCACCATGTACTCGTAGTCTTCAATGCCGTCGCGCAGCATTTCGATGCGGATCGTGTCCACCGGCGGATCGAACACGGGTGCTGCCGGGTTCCCGTCGGCCGCGGCTTCCGGCGGGTACAGGAAGCGGCCGTCGCCGTTGCCCCAGGGGCGGCGGCCCGGCTCATTGCCATAGCCGCATTCCCAGCCCATCGGGTCCTCGTAGGGATTCTGCGGGGCTTTGGGGTCGGGATAGGCCGTCGGACTGTTCCACAACAGGGTCTCCCAAATGAGAATCCCCTGGACGCCGCGCTGCCAGGTTTGCCACAGCCACACGCGCAGGTCGGTCGCGGGGTGATCGATGAACAGCGCCGCATAGGGCGCTTTTGGCCCGGTGCAGACGTACCACCAGATGCGGTCGCCCGCGGCCTGCCGCGCCTGGCAGGCTTCCTTTTTATAGGACGGCGTCAGCGGACACCAGATGTTCGGTCCGCCCACCAGTTCCGGCTCGATCTGTTCCGTCAGCATGCGCCCGATGCCGGGTGCCGCATTCTTGATTCGGTTGAATCCGTTCATGACGAATTCGTAGTCCCTCGGCTCCGGTTCGTCAAACCAGTAGACGTAGCAGTCGTCCAGCCATCCCTTCGCGCGCAGATGCTGCTCCACCTGCACGCAGTAGTCCTTGAACAGCGCCTGGTACACCGGTGAACTTTCGGGGAATCCGAGCAGGCTTGGTTCGGTTCGGGAGTAGAAGGTTCCCGAACCTGTTCCTTCGATGGGCACCACGAAGCTGTTGAAGTGGTATTCGTCAAAAGAGTGCTGCATGGCCGCGTCCCACTTTGTCCAGTCGATCACGCAATGCACGTTCGCCGGGTCGGCGCTTTCCTTCGGCTCGATGCCGGTCCAGGTTACTTCGAAACGGTCCAGTGGAGCGGGATTGTACGGCGTGATGTGGTGATTGGCCAATGCGCGCAGGTACTGATCCGTCACTTTGCGTTTGTCCGCATCGCCGGTGATCTTCTGATAGTCAAAGGCGCGGCCCAGGCCGAACCCAAATGCGGACACGCAGGTCATCCGGTCGGGCAGGGCAAAACCGAACACGCGTACCCGCACCGGCACCGCTGCCTGATAGCCGTCCGCCTCAATGTGTATCACGCCGTTGTATTCGCCGGCCGGCGTGTTCTTGGCCGGCTTCACCCGCACCCAGAAGGGATGATTCTCCCCGCCTGCAAGGGCCAGGGGCCCCGTAATAGGGGGGAGGGGATCGGGCCACGGGGCGGCCACGCCGGTATTGTCGGTCGGCATGGTCACGGGAACATAGCGCACCCGCAACAACTCCAGCATGTCCGGTGTCAACCGTACCCCGCCGGAACCTTCCAGTCCCGTGCAGCTCAAGCGCACATTGGCCAGGTCTTTGGGGGGGCACAAAACCAACTGTGCCGCCTCGGCTTCATTCTGTGCTGTCTCGATGCGCAGCGCGCCGCCCTTCTTTGTCGGCAGTGCGCGTGTCTTGGGAATCTTCCAGCCCGACGACGCCCACCATATGCCGGAATCGTCCAGCAACTCGCCGTAGGATGCGTTAAAATATTCCGGCACCAGACATTCCATGGCAAGACGGAAAGAGGCCCCGCCGTCAATGCCCAAC
>CAZOMH010000803.1:0-2334 GCA_964580415.1 uncultured Nitrospirales bacterium | reverse complement strand
CCTGCTGAAGCACAAGACGCCGTTCGTGGGGCTGGCAAACTACGCGAAGTTCTTCTCCGATGCCACCAGCGTGCGCGTGCTGTTCAACACCTTCTTCTGGTCCGTGTGCTCCGTCACGTTCGGCACGATCATCGCCATGTTCACCGCCGTGCAGCTGAACAAGCCCTTCCGCGGCCGCGCGATGTTCCGCTCGCTGTTCATGGCGCCCTGGGTCACGCCGCCGATCGTGGTGGCCAGCATCTGGGCGGTGCTCCTGAACCGCGACCTCAGCCCGATCAACGGGCTGTTGATGCGCCTGGGGCTGACCGAGACACCCATCGCGTTTCTGGCCGATCCGGCGATTTTCCTTGGGTTTCTCTCCAAGCCCATGATGGTTACCTTTCCCTGCGCGCTGCTGCTGCTGGATTACTGGCCGCTGGCAAGGGTGGACCGAACCGCCCCGGCAGGTGCCATGTCGCGTCAGGCGGCGCGGCTGGCCCTGGAAAAGACGCCGCTAATCCTGCTGACGGCCGCCATGTCCGCCGTCACCATGGTTATGCAAATGCGGGGCGATAATCTGGCCTTCATGGGGAAGGTTCCACTGGCGGACCGTTGTGCCAACGCGGTGGTGGTTTACGCCATCTATATCCAGAAGACCCTGTGGCCGTCCGACTTGGCGGTATACTATCCGCACCCGATTCATCGACCCCTGTGGCAGGTGGCCATGGCGGCGGTGGTTCTTGCCGCCGTGACGGCGGTCTGCGTGCGCGAAATACGGCGCCGCCCCCATTTGATCGTCGGATGGCTTTGGTATTTGGGCACGCTGGTGCCCGTCATCGAGCTGGTGCAGGCGGGGTCCTTTTCCCATGCGGACCGCTACACCTACATTCCGTCCATCGGCCTTTTCATCATGTTCGCTTTTTCCCTTGACGAACTGCGCCAATCCCGGCGCTTTCCCCAAAGGGCCGCAACCGCAATTGTCCTGCTGCTTGTGTGCGCATACACTGCGGTTGCCGTCCATCAAACCGCCTACTGGAAGGACGCTGTGACCCTTTTCCGCCATGCGCTCGATGTCACACCTGACAATTCCGTTTCCCGCAACAATCTTGGTTCCGGGCTGTTTGAGAAAAACCTCTTTGAAGAGTCGATCAAGGAATGCACCCGGGCCGTCGAACTGGATCCGACCAACAGCGCGGCCATTGAGAACGTCGCCATGAGCCTGCATATGCAGGGAAAGTATGAGGAAGCGCTGATCAAGCACCGTGAAGCGCTTGCCGCCCTTCCGGGAAATGAGAAGGCCATGCGGAATATAAAGGTGACGTTGCGCAAACTCGGAAAACTGGACGCCCAGGAAAAGGAATTCGAAGCGCTTGTGCAGAAAGTGCCAAAGTCGGTGGACGACCGCTGCCGGATGGGCGCGCTGGCCATGGCGCTTGGAGATCCCGCCGCCGCCTTTCAGGCCTTCAATGAGGCCCTTCAACTGGAACCGGACAGCAAGCGGGTGTTCTTGGCCATCGGCGACGTGCTGGAATCGGAGGGAAAGTATGCGGCCGCGCTCGACTATTACGAAAAGGCGCACCGGACCGCCCCGAAAGATGCGCAGATTCTCTACAACATCGGCGTGATGCAGTCCAGGCTGAACCGGCCCGCCGATGCGACTAAAACATACCGCGAGGCGATCCAGTGCGATCCGGGTTTCGCCATGGCGCAAAACAATCTTGCCAGCCTGCTGTACAATGCCGGAGATGTGGAGGCGTCCGTGGATGCCTTCCGCAAGGCCATCGCGTTGGAGCCCAAATACATTCAGCCCCGCATCAATCTGGCCAGAATACTCGGCGCACAGGGCAAGACCGGCGAGGCGATCCAACTCTGCGGACAGGCCGTGGAGATAGACCCCGCCTCCGTGCCCGCGCGGCTGCGCATGGCCGACCTGCTGCTGGAGGCCGGACGGTCCGCCGAAGCAAAGGCACACGCCGAAAAGGCGCTCGAACTGGCCCCGGGAAACCCGGAGGCCGAAGCGCTGATGCGCCGTATCCCGACGGACCAACCCGCCGCGGCTTCCGGGGATGCACCCCGCCAATGACCGCAATGGAGGCAATGGACGATGCGGGATTCCCCGCACCGCGCGCCAGGGCACTCATCAGTGCAGGCCTCGTTCTTTGCTGTATAGCCATTTACGGACAAACCCTGACCCACGATTTCATTCTCTATGACGATCCCCTGTATGTCACCCAGAACCCGGAGGTGCAGGCCGGACTGACCTGGGCCAATCTTGGCTGGGCATTTACCACGGACCGCGCCATGTACATGCATCCGCTCACATGGCTGAGCCACATGCTGGACTGTGACTTGTAC
>CAZOMH010000802.1:0-2342 GCA_964580415.1 uncultured Nitrospirales bacterium | reverse complement strand
AGACAACCACCGGCATTGTCCGCAACGCCCGTACCAGCCTGGGTGCTATTTCTCGGGGCAGATAGTCTGTCATAATCAATCATAGTATAGTGGCAATATGACAGTATGTCAAGATGTAAAATGACTGACTCCGCCCGATTATATCCATCCAGAACAGGCCCCGTTCCAACGGTCGGCTACAACACCTTCTACTCCGCCGTGCAGCGGAAGAAGACCCAGCGCGTGCCTTTTTCGGCGGGACATACTTTCACCACAACAGTCCAGCGCCCCGGCTGCACGGTGCGTTCCCAGCAGCGGAAATATTCACCGGGATGCTTTGCCGCGCACCACCACTTGACCTGGCAGGATTCGAGAACGCCCTTCTTGTTCTGAAAGAGTCCCATCGCCTGCGTGTCGAACCACGTGCGAAACGCCTCGGGGGGCGTGTCGGTGCGGAACTCAAATTCCTTCTTCTTTGCGCGGGCCTCCTTGTCCGCGAGAATCTTGGCAAACAGTTCTTCGCTGACTTGGAACTGGCAGGAACCCCAAGAACCGCCGGGTCCGGCGAAGAAGCCCTGGCGATAGTCGCGGATCGTCTTTATGGCAGCCTCCTTTTCGGCCACGCTCCATTCCTTTGGCAACAGCGCATCTTTCAGGAATATCTGTGATTCCGATTGCGGTTTCGTGGATTCGTCGGGGCAGTCGCAAGCCTTCTGAGGCGGTTCTTCCTTGGATTGATCGGGATTCTTTCCGCTTTTGCACGAGGAAAGGACCAACAGCGCCAGCAGCGCCGCGGCGCTCATGCGTACTCCACATTGCAGACAGGGCATGGTGCATCCTCCAATGTTTGCCGGGGATATTATGCCAAAGAACGCTCCGTAATTTCGTCCAAACGCGGCATCCCTTTCCCTGTTCGCCCCCTGCGGGGACGGGAGCTTTGGAATGGGTTCCGCTTCGCTCCGCCCGCGGCTGCTATTGCGTGCGCTCTTCGGGGCCGAGAATGGAAGATGCGCACTCTCGTTGGGACCGCCTTTGGGGCCAAGAAAAGAGACTCGTTGCAGTCCACACACTGCGGCGGAATATGCTATCCTTGCCTGTCGGTCAACATAGAGGGAGCCTATAATGAACCGCATATTCCTGACGACTGTCCTGCTCTGCGCCGGGTTCGCCTTCATGGCGGGCGCGCAGCAGGTGCCCGTGTCCAATCCTTCTTTCGAAGAGGTGTCGGCCGACGGGAACCCCGCGAATTGGACACTTTCGGGCGGTACGGGCAGCGTGACGGACGTGCGCGTGCGCCAGGGGGACCGGTGCATCCTGGTGGAGGGCACGGGCGAAAAGGAGAATTCGAACTACTGGAGATCGCCCAATCTCCCGCTTGAACCGGGCGGTGTCTACGCACTGCACTATATGATGCGGCGGGAAGGGGCGCAGGGTGTCGGGGGCTGCGCGATCACGGGCATGAATCTGTGCAATGTGGACCGGCCCGAGGTGGGCGAAAAGTGGCAGGAGATACGGCAAATCATCACGGCCCCCACGGTGCCGTGCGAGGCATGGCTGCGCTTCGGCCAGTGGGAGGCCAAAGGCAGGTACAGCTTCGACGCGGTGCGCCTGTTCAAGACGATTCCGGTGTACCGCAAATTCGACGGTGTGGAACTGGGTGCGGGCGAACGCATAATGGGCAATGCGTACAATTTCGCGCCGCCCATGGCGGAAAAGAACACCAACCAGTTCCGCGCGCTGCGTGCGATGAACGGCTATTTCAACACGAACCGGTTCAATTTCAGCAACGGCCAGTTCCTCACCTTCGAGCACCGTATCGCAGAGCATCCCGTCAAGAGCGGCCGGCTGTTCTTCTGGACGCAGCATTATGGCGATGTGGCCTTTGAGGCGGAGGCCTGCAGGGACGGGCAGAACTGGATTTCGCTGGGCACGGTAAAAGAAGGTGACAAAGTGCTGGCAAGCCTGCCGGACTCGCTTTTCCCCGCCGACAGTTTGTGGGTGCGCATGAAGGCAACGGGTGGCGGAACAGGTTCCCTGGCCATGCATGGATACCGGCTGGAGGCGGTGCTGGACGGCGCGCCGATGAACGCCGCGGGCGACACGCAGTATGTCGATGTCGAAGCGCTCGCACCGGGACTGTCGGTGGCGGTGGACGCGCCGGTCATGTTTGATCCCGGCCGCGCGGACGGCGCTTTGACGCTGTCGGTCCAGAATGCCACCGACAAGACAATTCGGGAGAATCTGACGGTGAGTGTCTCGGAGAAGGCGGTGCATACCGGCCCAATCGCCATCACGCCGGGAGAAAACAGCTATCCGAGCATCCCCTGCCCCCTTGGGGAAACAGGGAAACATGTGTTGGGCAT
>CAZOMH010000801.1:0-2346 GCA_964580415.1 uncultured Nitrospirales bacterium | reverse complement strand
CGGAGTGGCCGAGCGCGCCAACGCGGGGTTGCCCGACGGCGGCGTGGCCAACACGCCGGAACAGCGGCTCGTGGTCATTGGACACTTGAGGCGGTTTCGTCCCAAAGTGCTGCTCACCCTCATGACGCCCGACCGTCATCCGGACCACGCCGCCGCCCATGCCCTGGCAACCGACGCCAATTATCTTTCAGGGCTTGCCCGGGTTGACACGGGGTCTCCGCCGCATCGCGCACCGCACGCGCTTTTCTTTCATCCCTACATTGATTTTGCCGGATCGCCGGCTTTTGTGGCCGACGTGTCCGCCAATTTCGGGGCAAAGCTCGCCTCCATCCGCGCGCACGCCTCGCAGTTCCACAATCCCGATTCCCGGGAACCGGAGACATTCATTTCATCCAAGGCTTTTTGGGACGGCATCGAAGTGCGGGCGCGGTACTGGGGCGGGCGCATCGGCGTTCTCTACGGCGAATCATTCCATGCCGACGGTCCCATGCCGTTGGACTGCCTTCCAGTGTTGGGAGTATAAGGCAATATGCACTGCGCACAGAAGGAACATAAATGAAACCGTCATTACGGGCCACAGACTGCCTACGGCGGCGATTCGCGGCAGAAAGGGAATTGCGAACAAGTTGGGAAGACAGCCAAGTCCTTTCCTGCTGCGGCATGACTGCGCCATTTGGAGGGCGGCGGCAGCGACGCCGCTTTGGCTGACATCTCGCGGTGGGACAGCCAAAGCGGTGTCGCCGCTGCGCTCTGCCACCGCACTCCAAAATGGAGAACGCCACTGCGCATGAAACACCGGCCCGTCAAAATCTTCGGCTTTCTTTGCGGCGGGCGCAATCTCTTGCACAGCATACGCTGCGCAAGCAAGGAGCACAGATGAGAATCGGAATCACCTGCCAGTCCAGCACCGGGGGCAGCGGCATCGTTGCCACGGAACTGGGGATGGCGCTCGGGAAACGGGGTCATGAGGTGCATTTCGTGACCACCGAGACTCCGGTGCGGCTGGGCAGTTTTCAGGAAAACGTGTACAACCATTCGTTGGACATGATCACCTATCCGCTGTTCCGAACCCCGCCGTACTCCCTGGCGCTGGCCTCAAAGATCAGCGAAATTGCGGAGGAATTCGGCATCCAGGTGTGGCATGCCCATTATGCGATTCCCAATGCCGTGGCCGCGCAGCTTGCCCGCGACATGATGCCGAAGGAAAAACGCTTTTGCCTGGTGACCACCCTGCACGGCACGGACATCACACTCGTGGGCAGCCACCCCACCTTCTACCGCGCCACCCGCTACGGGATGGAGAGCAGTTGCGCCGTCACCGCCGTGTCCGACTGGCTCAACGAAGAGACCATGCGCGAGTTCAACCTTACCCGGCCCGTCAAGACCATCCACAACTTCGTGGATGCGGAGAAGTTCAAACCCCGTCCGGTCAACCGTGCCGCGCTCGCCAAAGAGGACGAGAAGATCGTCATGCACATCTCGAATTTCCGGCCGGTCAAGCGGGTGACCGACGTTGTGCGGGCCTTTCGCAGAATGCTCGAACAGGTCAACGCCCGGCTCGTCATGCTCGGTGACGGCCCCGAGCGCATCGGCGCGATGGGTGTGGCCCGGCAACTGGGCATCTCCGACCGGATCACCTGCCTTGGCAATGTGGAACACGTTGAAGAGGTGCTGCCTGCGGCGGACCTTATGTTTCAGCCGAGCGAGCACGAAAGCTTCGGGCTGGTTCCCCTCGAGGCCATGGCCTGCGGGGTGCCCGTGCTGGTCACCGCCAGCGGCGGCATTACCGAGGTGGTCGGGCAGGGAGTCTCGGGATACCTGTGCGAGGTGGGTGACATCGACGCGATGGCGCGGTGCGGCGTGGCAATTCTTTCCGACCCCGGGCTGGCCCGCGAGATGGGCAGGCGCGGCCGCGAACAGGCGATCCGGCGGTTCTCACCGGACAGAATTGTAAGCCAGTACGAGGCGCTCTACGAAGAAGTACTCGCCCACCGCGACCAGGAATCGGACCCGGCGCGGGCCTGAGTACAGACACAAGGCAGGCAGTACGCCCGCGGTGCGGGAGCGGGGGCGACAAGACGGTGTTTTCTTTTGGAGTGCTGCGGCCATGCCGCAGCTTTTCTGCATGCAGGCCATGCCTGCGGGATCGGCGGGGTATGGCACCGCCGGACAAAGCGGTGGCATGGCCGAAGCAGTCCATATCGGACAGGGCCGCTGCCGGCTTTCCGCCGGTCCCGAAATCGGTCCCGCCCGTGACGATGCCCGGGTCCCTGTTCCGGCTTTGCCTTGCCACAACCGCGCCGGGTGGGCTACCATGGACGTAGACGGCGGCCCCGCCGCATCACG
>CAZOMH010000800.1:0-2350 GCA_964580415.1 uncultured Nitrospirales bacterium | reverse complement strand
TTGACGCGCCGAAAACGGAGTGTTTTGTCTGGTCGATGGACATGCTCTCGTCGATGCCGTGCCCGGCATAGGGATGCGACGCATCCACCTCCCAGCGGGTCTCCCGCTCCACCAGCGGCAGCAGGTTCGGCGTGTCGCCGTAAACCTTGTTTGTGGACGTAAAGATAAAGGTTGCGTCCGGCGCGTGCAGGCGGGTCAGTTCGAGGACATGCAGCGTGCCGGTCGCGTTGACCCCGAAATCGGTGAGCGGCTCGCGGGCCGCCCAGTCGTGGCTGGGCTGCGCCGCCGTATGCACCACGACCGCAATGTCGCCCTTGTGCTCCGCGAATACGCGCTCCAGCGCGGCATAGTCGCGGATGTCCGCCTCATGATGGCGGTAATTGGGGCATTCCTCCCGAAGCCGATCGGCCGACCAACGGGTCGATGCATCGGCGCCGAAGAAATAGGCGCGCATGTCATTGTCCACGCCGGCCACGGTATAACCCGCGCGGGAGAACTGACGTACAGTCTCCGCCCCAATCAACCCCCCCGAACCGGTTACTATTACTGTGCTCATAGAAGCTCCAAAGTCCTGCGCGGGCGGCACGCACGGGTCGGGTAAAAACGGCCGCGCGGAGCGCGCACGCCTGTTTTTGCCTCTACCGGACCGCCTGCCGGTTTCATTCTAACCCATTCCCCGGGGAAATCGCCAACGCCCAAAGCACGAAAATCCCGGTCGCCCCCCTCCGGGGACACCCGGCGCGAAACATTACCGCCGTCCCCCCGGGTTCAATACAGCAATGCTGGAACCTTCCGATTGATTTTTGTGTTCCAGTGTCCGTATTCTCTGTCCATTCCCACCAAGGAGACCCTTCAATGAACAAACACGGCATTTCCAGACGGCGGTTCCTGTTGGGGGCCGCCGCTGCCAGCACAGCCTATTCCCTGTTTCCGAGCCGCGCCTACGGCGCCAACGAGCGCGTCAATCTCGGCATCATCGGCCTGGGCGACCGGGGCGGGACGCATTTTGGCACATTCTCAAAGATACGCGAAGTCGAAATCGTCGCCGTGTCCGACGCCGATGCGAACAGAATGGGCAAGGCGGGCGACAAGGCCGCAAAACACCAGGACTTCCGGCAGTTGCTGGAAATGAAGGACGTGGATGCGGTGGTGATTGCCGCGCCGGACCATTGGCACTGCCTGGCGGCCATTCTGGCCTTCCAGGCGGGGAAACACGCCTACGTTGAGAAACCGGTCAGCCACTGCATCTGGGAAGGCCGCAAAATGGTCGAGGCCGCCCGCAAGTACAAGCGCATCGTGCAGGCCGGCACGCAGCACCGCTCCTGTCCGGCTGTCCAGCAGTGCGCCGCCGACCTCCAGTCCGGTGTGTACGGCAAGCCCCTGTGGGTCCATTGCAGCCGGCTCGACACGCGCAAACCCATCGGCAAGGTCACCGGGCCGCAGCCCGTTCCCGCGGGCGTCGATTACAATCTTTGGGCCGGACCGGCGCCCATGACGCCGGTCATGCGCACCGATTTCCATTATGACTGGCACTGGCAGTGGGACTGGGGCACCGGCGAGATGGGCAACTGGGGCGTCCACTACCTGGACGACCTGCGCCACCTGCTCGGCTGGAACGACGTGCCGAACAACGTGATGGCCGCCGGGAACCGCTGGTGGGACGATGACGGCGAAACGCCCAACATGCACATCGCGCTGATGGAGCACCAGGGCATGAAGGTCGTGATCGACGTCCGCAACATGGCGGGAGACAGTTCCGGCGCCAAATGTCCCGAGTATCTGGGCGGCAACGGCGGCAATTATATAATGTGCGAGAACGGGTTCGTCCGTATTGCGCGCGGCAAGGGCAGGGGCTTCGACAAGGACGGCAACGAAGTCAAGGAATACAAGGGCACCGGCGGCACGGGCCATTATTTCAACTTCATCAAGGCCCTGCGCGAAGACAGCAGCGCGTCGCTGGCCTGTGAAATCGAGGTCGGCCACCTCAGCACCACGCTGTGCCACATGGCCAACATCGGCTTCCGCGTCGGCAAGGCCACCCCGGTAGAGGAACTGCGCGACAGCGTCAAGGCCAACGAGGACGCCGCCAACACCCTCAGCGCCATGCTCGATCAGTTGGGCAAGAACCAGGTGGACCTTAAGGCGAAACCCTTCATTGCCGGTCCCAGGCTGACCTATGACACCAAGGCCGAAACCTTCACCGGCGACCGTGCCGAAGAGGCCAACGAATTTGTCCGCATCCCCGGCCGCGACCCGTTCAACGTACCGGAAAACGTATAGGCAGGCGTTGTCGTTGGCAAAGATGGGACTTATGGGACTTATGGGACTTATGGGACTTATGGGACGGACG
>CAZOMH010000799.1:795-2351 GCA_964580415.1 uncultured Nitrospirales bacterium | reverse complement strand
CGCGCAAATCAAGGCGGGCCGTGCGATGCGCGCTTCCACCAGCGACCCGAACTGGAAGGACGGCAACGGGGACGCGCGGCCCATCGCGCCGGGCCAGGCGCTGGTGCTGGCGGACCTGAAGGGACCGGGCCAAATCACGCACATGTGGAATACGGTGGCCGCGCAGGAACGCGGCTATTCACGGCTAATCGTCATCCGCATGTACTGGGACGGCGAGACAACGCCGTCGGTTGAAGCGCCGCTGGGCGACTTCTTCGCCATGGGCCACGGCGTGGACCATCCGTTCACTTCGCTGCCGGTAACGGTCACGTCGGAAGGCCGCGGCCGCAATTGCTACTGGCCGATGCCGTTCGCCAAGTCGGCGCGGATAACCGCAACCAACGAGGGCACCAAGAAGATCGACGCCTTCTACTCCTATGTGGACTGGCGGAAACTGCCCAAGCTGCCCGCGGAGACCGCCTATTTCCATGCGCAGTACCGCCAGGAGCACCCGGCGGTCATGGGCCAAAATTATCTTATTGCCGACCTGGCGGGCAGGGGGCACTACGTCGGCACCGTGCTGAACGTGCGCCAGCTCACCCCCAGTTGGTGGGGCGAGGGGGACGACTTCTGGTTTATTGACGGCGAGAAAGAGCCCAGCATGCGCGGCACGGGTTCCGAAGACTACCTGTGCGACGGTTGGGGCCTGCGCGAGATGTCACAGCCTTATTACGGCGCGCCGCTGATGGAGGGCTACGACGCCTTTTCGCGGACCACGGCCTACCGCTGGCACATCGCCGACCCGGTGCCCTTTGGGAAGTCGCTTCGCCTCGAAATCGAGCACAAAGGCGTCACATTCAATGAGAAAGGCGAAATCAAGTCCGGTTTCGAGGAACGGCCCGACGACTTTTCGTCGGTGGCTTTCTGGTACCAGCTGGAGCCGCACAAACCTTTCCCGCCGCTCGCCGCCGCCAAGGACCGGCTCTATTACGACTGGACCAGGCTGATCGAGGCGGAAACGCGCATCGCCGACGCCAAGGCGTCGGAAGGCAGCCTGAGCGTCCAGGAAGGCGGGGCATGGGGCGGCGGCAAACAGTTGTTCTGGACGCCGTCGAAGCCGGGCCAGACCCTGGAACTGACCTTTGACCTGGCGGCCCCCGGAAAATGCGAGCTGCTGCTTGTCATGACCAAGTCCTGGGACTACGGCAACTACCAGGTCGAGATCGACGGCAAGGCTGTTGGCGCGCCGCTGGGGTTGTACAACAAGGACGTCGTCACGAAGGAACTGCATCTGGACGCGGGTGCGCTCGCTGCCGGAACGCACACGCTGCGTTTTGTGAACCGCGACAAAGACCCCGAAAGCAAAGGCTACTTCTTCGGCTTCGACAGTTATATGTGCCTGACGCGATGACGGGTACACGGTTGCCGCCATGCGCCTGACCCGGGTTGTCTGCCGCACTTTTCGCCGCCTTGCCGACGTGGACTTTTCGCCCGCGCCGGACGTGAATATCGTGTCCGGCGAAAACGCCCAGGGCAAGACCACGTTTCTCGAAGGGATCCTTGCCGGTATGGACGAC
>CAZOMH010000799.1:0-785 GCA_964580415.1 uncultured Nitrospirales bacterium | reverse complement strand
GAATGCGCAGGGCAAAACCTCGCTGCTGGAAGCCGTGCTCTACGCGGCCACCACCAAGAGCCACCGCACCGCGCAGGAATCCGAACTGGCCGCCCACGGCGGTGAGGGCTTTCATGTGCGTGTCGAGGCCGAACGCGCCGGCCGTCCGGTGGACATCGAGGTGAACTGGTGGCGCGGCGAGAAGCGCTTCAAGATCAACGGCGTGCCGCAGACGCGGCTCAGCGACCTCCTGGGCCGGATCAACGTGGTGCTGTTCGTGCCCGACGACGCGGCGCTGGTGAAGGGTGCGGCCTCGGTGCGGCGGCGCTTTCTCGACATGGAACTGTCGCAGATCAGCCCGCCCTACCTCGCCGCATTGCAGCAGTACCGCCAGGCGCTGCGCCAGCGCAATGAGCTGCTGCGCGCGCCCAATCCGGCCGAGGACATGATCGGCCTGTGGGACGTGCAGCTTGCGCAATACGGACGGGTGATCAGCGCGGCGCGGGCGGTCTTCGTGGAGGAGTTGTCCGCGCTGGCCGGGCCGCTTTACACAACCATTGCCGGCGGCGAACCCATGACCGCCGCCTACGAGCCCGACGTGAAGGCAAACGACGACATTGCCGCCGCGCTGGCGCGGTGCCGCGCCGCCGACCTGCGCCAGCGCATGACCACGCGCGGCCCGCACCGCGACGATTTGGAGCTGCGCATCGACGGCCGGCCGGCGCGCTCTTTCGGGTCGCAGGGCCAGCAAAAGACCGCCGTGCTCGCCATGAAACTGGCCGAGGTGGAACTGGTGCGCCGGCGCA
>CAZOMH010000798.1:0-2353 GCA_964580415.1 uncultured Nitrospirales bacterium | reverse complement strand
CAGGGCGGGAATGTCCGTCTCGGCCGGACAAATCATGCCCAAGCCGGAGGCGAACATTATGGAGGGTGAGAACCAGATCAACTCGTTCGAATGGTCCGGGCCGAGAGGACCGACCACGCCAAAGAGAAACACCCCGCCCGCAGCCGCCGCGCCGAGCAAAACCAGAAAAAGCGCCACCAACTCCCCCCGCCGGGACAGAATAATGCGCAACTTGTTGAAAGCGTCACTCATGGCGCCAGTTTACCACACCGGGACCCGCTTGAAAATGCACCGGCATCCCGTGCGGGTGGGCGGGGGAGGGGCCGGCAAACGGACCGGCGAACGGGTGTGCGTCATGATTGTGCTTTCAGGCCGCATCTTTGATGGTTCTGTCTGCCCAGAAGTCCTCGAAGTCCCTGTTCAAGACGGTGCATCGCAGCGCAATGATCTTGTTTGCGCCATCGACTTTCCATCTCATCCCGGATTGTTTGAGCCGTTTTCCGACAACGTTTTTGCAGGCGGCCTCTATGACGCCGGAGCCGACGAACAGGTTCTGTTTCCGGAATTCGGCGTAGCGCATCATGTGCGCGCGGCTGCCCAGGTATAGGAAATGCTCCCAGGCCGCCTTGCCGTCATCGTCGTGGCCTGGCATGTGTGGACGCAGCAGTTCCAGGAGCTGGGTGATCTCCCCCTCCCGCAGGAGTTCGCTGAGGTTTCGACGCGTCTGCATTCCCAGTTCAGTGGTCTTTCCAAAGAGCAGCGCGCACAACAGCGCCAGATGTTCCAATGCGTGGTACAGGTCAAGGATGTGAACGGCCC
Source organism: uncultured Nitrospirales bacterium (assembly GCA_964580415.1). GTDB lineage: Bacteria > Hydrogenedentota > Hydrogenedentia > Hydrogenedentales > CAITNO01 > CAITNO01. The sequence continues at coordinate 1,555 of CAZOMH010000798.1, read as the reverse complement.
CGGGGAAGCGGTCGGCGGCGATGTTCGCTATCCATTCCGCCCCGTCGGAAAGGATCACCACCTTTTGCGCGCGGTCCAGGCCGCGGCGCCGGGCCTCGGCGAAGATGCGCCCTGAAAAGGCCTCGGCGCTTTCCACGGCGCCGGAAAAGGTGGTGCTGCCGGCGTCGCGCACCGGCAGCCCCTTGTCGTCCGTGCCGGTTTGCGTGAAGACGCATCCGATTTTGGCCTCGCGGGTTTTGGCGGTCCCGTCCGCCGCCTTGCCCCTGCGCCCGTCCGTTTCGGACTTGACGACGGGGACTCCCGTGCCGTCCATTTCGATGTACAGGACGGGAATCCCGCCCTCGGCGGCGGGCTGCGCGGGGTTTGGCGCATGCCCGCGCCGCCGCTCCTCCCACGCGGCCGCGTCCGCGCCCGTCTTTTCGCTGGACCGCTCGCAGTCCTTGGCGCTCACGCTGATGCCCGCCAGTTCCCTCAGGTCCTCGGCGGCGTCCGCAAAGCTCTCCCGCGCCCCGAGACGCGCCGTCATCCGCCTGACGCCGGGCGAGCGCGAGGTGCCTTTGACATCCAGCAGTTCGTCTGCCGGATAGGCGGTGGCCCCGCAAGGGCAGCGGTACATCGCGCGCTCCTGCGTGACCTCCCCAAGAATGCTCGTGACGCGCCTGGCGCGCATGCCCGCGCGGCGCATGGGACACCCGCAGCGGGGGCACGCATGTTCCCGTTCGCGCACAAGATCGTTGGCCTTCTCGAACAGGACGGTCAGCGTCTTTGCCGCCCCCTCCAGGGCGGCGGTTCGGATGAGCTTCTCCGTCGCCTCAAAGTCCACGCCGCGGTCGCGCCGGACAAGCGCCAGCGCCTGCGCCATTTCCGCGCGCTTTTCCAGCTCGACTAGAGCCCTTTTTTTTGCCGCTCGCCGGCGGCCCCCTTGTCGCGCTCAAGCTCCCCGAGTCGTTGCGTCAGTTCGGCGAACTGCTCAGCCAGTTCGTGGATGCGCCTGCCGTTGTCCGTCTCCTCACGGGCGCGCCGCACGTCCTCGGGGCTTCGCAGCCGCTGCCGCCGGGGCTTTCCCCGCTCGTACCACTGCAGGGAGTAATAGGGGCCCCGTTCCACGGCCTCCGGCGTGTCCCTGCGTGTTCCCTTGACCATTTGCTTCGACACTCCGCCCGGGTGGGCGCTTCGAATCGCCCGCATCTGCCCAAGGACACGTTCCCGTTGTGCTTCAATCGTCTCAATGTTCATGGCGGCCTCCGTTTGTGTCTGTACAGACACACAATTATGCCGCAAAGAACAACTGAACACAATAAAACACAATCATGACGCACGCCCAAAAAGACCGGTGTGCGGGAAAGCGCGGCGGCGGTTCTGGTATACTCCGCGTTTTCCCATGATGCGCCGGTGCAGACGGGTCGGAAGCCTGGCGGGGAGTCTCTTTTACAACGCGAGGTAATATCGCCTTGACTCAATTGTATTGCGGTGTCGATTTTGGCACGACCAACTCCAGTGTGGCCGTATCGGACGGCGTGTCCGCGCGCGTGCTGCACCTGGACGATGACAATGA
>CAZOMH010000797.1:0-2359 GCA_964580415.1 uncultured Nitrospirales bacterium | reverse complement strand
GGGGAGATAGATGCCATGAGTGACAAGCCGTCCGTTCTGATTACCGGCGCCGCAGGCTATGTTGGTTCGCTGCTGTTGAAGCGGATCGCGGAGCAGCGCGATCAATTCGCCGAAGTGGTCGCCTTCGATATCCGTCCCCCTTCCGGGGTTCCCGAACAGGCCGGTATCGAAGTTGTCACCGGTGACATCCGCAACGACACACTGGAACAGGCATTGCGCGCGCATGCCGTCGATACCGTTGTCCATCTCGCGTCGATAGTGACGCCGGCAAAAGGGATGACCCGTGAGTTTATCCACTCCGTGGATGTGGAGGGCACGCGCAATGTGCTGCGTTCCTGCGCGGATGCCAATGTGAAACACGTCATCGTTACCAGCAGCGGCGCGGCCTACGGCTACCACGCCGACAATCCCCGGCCGCTCTTTGAGGACAACGCCCTCCGCGGCAATCCCGAGTTTGCCTATTCCGATCACAAGCGGCGCGTTGAGGAAATGCTGGCGGAATTTCGCGCGGAACACCCCGAACTGCGGCAGTTGGTGCTGCGGGTATGCACTATTATCGGTGAAAAAACCGACAACCAGATCACGGACATTTTCCGAAAGCCCTTCATCGCCGGCGTGGCGGGGACCGAGACTCCCTTTGTCTTCATCTGGGATCAGGACTTGGTCGCGTGTCTGCTGAAGGGTATTCTGGAAAGCGCCGAAGGGGTGTTCAACGTCGCGGGCGACGGCCAGCTGACCCTGCGCCAAATCGCCCGGTTGATCGGCAAACCCTACCTGCCCATTCCGCCGGCGGTGCTCCGCGGCGCCCTGTGGCTTTTCCACAAGGCCGGGCTTTCCCAGTACGGCCCCGAACAGGTCAACTTCCTGCGCTATCGGCCCGTCCTCGCAAATGACCGCCTCAAGCGCGTGTTCGGCTATTCGCCCCGCTATTCCAGCAGGGACGCATTTGAGAACTTCATGGTGACAAACCTTTATCCGCGAAACACAGGGGCGGGCGGGAAGCCGCCCGCGTCCACCCGGCGGGACCCGCTGCCGCGCGACTCTCGGCTATAATGGCCGGGTGTTGTTTCGGCTTCGGCCATTCCCAACCCTGGAGCTGTTGCCGTGAGTACAGAACGCTGTTCACATCCTGACCCGGCGCCGGGCCGTGTGTATCTGGTCGGCGCCGGACCGGGCGATCCGGAGTTGATCACCGTGCGCGGCATGCGCGTGTTGTCCTCGGCGGATGCGGTGGTTCACGATTTCATGGTCCACCCCGCATTGCTGGACCATGCCCGCGCCGGGGCCGCGATACTCTGCGCGGGCAAACATGCCGGACACCACACACTGGAACAGGACTCCATCAACGCGCTGCTCATTGCCCTCGCCCGCGAGGGAAAGACTGTCTGCCGTCTCAAAGGCGGCGACCCCTTTGTCTATGGCCGGGGCGGCGAGGAGGCAATTGCCCTCGCCGCGGCGGGCATTCCCTTTGAAGTCGTGCCGGGGGTCACGTCAGCCGTGGCCGTCCCCGCCAGTGCGGGCATACCCGTCACGCATCGCGGGCTGGCGCGGGCATTTCACGTTATTACCGGGCATTGCCCGCCTTCGGGACAGGCCCCTCCGCCTCTGCCCGGTCCGGGTGAGGGTACTTTGGTTTTCCTAATGGGCCTGGGACGGCTTGAACGCATTACGGAACAACTGTTTGATCGGGGATGGCCCGCCGACACCCCGGCCGCCGTCATCTCTCGGGGCACCCTGCCGGAACAGAGGACGGTCGAGGGAACGCTGGCGAACATAGCGGCCAAAACAGGCGCGCAGGAACTGCCCACCCCGGCTATTCTCGTTGTGGGTGAAGTGGTGTCGCTTCGAACGCAACTGGCCGGGCCTGAAAACGCACGCCCGACCCCGTTCATATCACCGGTTCCGCGGGAAGGCGGGTGATCGATGGGTTATCTGCCGCTCTTTCTTAATGTGGAAAACGCCCTTTGTCTGGTGGTTGGCGGAGGCAAAACCGCGCACCGCAAAGCGCTCATGCTGCTGGAGGCGGGGGCTCGTGTCGTTGCCATAAGCCCGCGCTTTCTGGACGCTTTCGGCGAATTGCCCACCCGTTTCGCAACGGCGCTGACGCTGCGTGAAGAACCCTACACCTCGGGCGACCTGTCGGTCTACCGGCTCGTGTTCGCGGCAACCGGCGACGCCGTTCTGAACCAGACTGTCGCCGAAGATGCGCGGCGCGCGAATCTGTGGGTAAACGTGGTCGATGAACCCGCGCTGTGCTCCGCCCTTTGCGGGGCCGTGCTGCGGCGCGGTCCGCTTCAGATTGCCCTGAGTACCGGCGGTGCCTGTCCGGCGCTTGCCGTGACATTGCGCGACGAGTTGG
>CAZOMH010000796.1:0-2363 GCA_964580415.1 uncultured Nitrospirales bacterium | reverse complement strand
TTATTGAGGGCGGCGGCACGACGCTTGCATCGGCGTTTGAGGCGGGTGTGGTGGACAAGGTGTGCTTCTTTATCGCGCCGAAGATCATCGGCGGGCGGGATGCGGTGACGGCGGTGGAGGGCGAAGGGCGGGCGACGATGGATGATGCCATCGTGATGCGGGACATGCAGTGTGAAACCGTGGGGGAGGACCTGATGGTCACAGCGTATGTGGATGCCGGGCCGCGGATTCCATGAAAGGGAAAACCGGGGCCGTAAGGAAGACATTTGAACCAGGGAATTAGACGGAATTGCACGTTAAGAGACGGAAGGTGAAAGTATGTTGGGGAGAAGAAGAAGACTAACCGCAAAGAACACAAAGAACACATAGAAGAAAACGGCAGAAGGTTGCAGGGTGGTGATCGGCTTTTGCGTGTTTTGAATGCAACGGTTGCTGAACATGGAATGACTCCGGAAGTTTCAAGACGCTGAACAGGAGAATTCGTAGAAAGATGTTTACGGGAATCATAGAAGAGGTTGGCGCGGTTTCGCGGCGGTCCGGGGCGGAGTTGGCGATTCTGGCCGAGACGGTGCTGGACGATCTGGCGCTGGGCGACAGTGTTGCCGTGGATGGGGTGTGCCTTACGGTGGCGGTGATCATGGAGAAGGGATTTGTGGTGCAAGTGTCTCCGGAGAGTTTCTCGCGAACAACTTTGGGGGGATTGCAGGCGGGGCATGCGGTAAACCTGGAGCGGGCCATGCAGGCGAAGACGCGCTTTGGAGGACATTTTGTTCTGGGGCATGTGGATGGTGTGGGGCGGATTGATGAGATCCGGGATCAGGGCGAGTTTTCGCTGTGGCGTTTTCGCGCTCCGGAAGAGGTTGCGCGTTATCTGGTACCGAAGGGTTCTGTGGCGATTGACGGGATCAGCCTGACGGTGGTGGAGCCCGTGCGGGATATGTTCAGCGTTGCCATTATTCCGACGACCGTGAAAAAGACAAAGTTGTCCGGGAAGCGGGCCGGTGATCGGGTAAACATGGAAGCCGACATTCTGGGCAAGCACATTTATCATTACATTAACCGTGAAGACCGCGGCGTGACGCTGGATTTCCTACAGCGCCACGGTTTTGCGTAGGAATTATGAATTGGGAATTGAAAGACAGAAGCAAAAACGGCAGACAGGAATGTCTGCCATACATTGCGCCTGTCAACTTATGGACAGGACGAGGCAAGGGCAGTGTATCTGGCGTTGCTTTTTTTGGACTAAGTGCATGGACCTGGATTGGCCGGCCACGACAGGGCGGGCTTTACCGTAGGAGACGATGATGCTGACACCGATACCTGAAATACTGGAAGAACTGCGGCAGGGCCGCATGGTTATCCTCGTGGATGATGAAGACCGGGAAAACGAGGGTGATTTGGCGATTGCCGCCGAGTTTGTGACGCCGGAAATCATCAATTTCATGGCGATCCATGGGCGGGGTCTGATTTGCATGCCCATGGAGGAAGACCGGATTAAGCGGCTGAACCTGCCGCCCATGGTGACGGAAAACACATCGCGGCTAAACACCGCCTTTCACGTCACTTTCGAGGCGAAAGACGGCGTCACCACGGGGATTAGCGCCCATGACCGCGCGCACACGATCCGCGTGGCGGCGGCCCCCGATGCGCACGCGGACCAACTGGTGCGACCCGGGCACATGTTTCCGCTGTGCGCGCGCAAGGGCGGGGTGCTCGTGCGGGCCGGGCAGACGGAGGGGTCGATAGACCTTTGCCGGATAGCGGGCCTAAGACCGTGCGCAGTGATTTGCGAGATCATGAAAGACGACGGGACAATGGCGCGGATGCCCGATTTGGAAGTGTTCGCGAAAGAGCACAGCCTGAAGCTGTGCGCGATTTGCGACCTCATCGAATACCGGCGGAAGACGGAGAAGCTGGTGCGCCGCGCGGCGGAAGTCAATCTGCCCACCGAGTACGGCGACTTTCGGCTGATCGCGTATGAAAACGATATTGACGAGTTCCAGCACATGGCGCTTGTGAAAGGCGACGTGGCCGGTCTTGAGGACGTGCTGGTGCGCGTGCATTCCGAATGTTTCACGGGGGACATTCTTGGTTCGCTCCGGTGCGACTGCGGCAAGCAACTGCATGCGGCGATGTCGGCGATTGAAGAGGAGGGACGGGGCGTGGTGCTTTACCTGCGGCAGGAGGGGAGGGGCATCGGGCTGATCAACAAACTGCGGGCATATGAGCTTCAGGAGAAGGGGCTGGACACGGTGGAGGCCAATGTTCACCTCGGCTTCGATCCCGATCCGCGGGAGTACGGGATTGGCGCGCAAATCCTGTATGATCTCGGTGTCAAAGGGATGCGCCTGATGACCAACAAC
>CAZOMH010000795.1:0-2364 GCA_964580415.1 uncultured Nitrospirales bacterium | reverse complement strand
ACCATCCGCAGGGGTTCACGGGCGTGCCTGTGTACACCGCCACCTGGACGCATACGGGCGCCGCACCCTTTGCCGACCTGCAGAACGGCACGGGACGCATCAACTGGCAGACCAGCGCCCAGGACAACGGCATTTGGGATGTGCGCGTCCTTGCGCGGCAGGGCGGGCAGACGGCCTACCAGGATATCCGCATGTTCGTCGGCCGCGCCTCCGAGAAGCCCACGGCACAGAACCTGGCCATCTCCACCGACACCCCCTTTGAAGACCCCACGCAGAGCCGGTCGGTGCCGGTCAAGCGCGCCCTGACCGCCTCCTACGAATACTACCATCCGCTTGCGACGGTGGACCCCGCATACTACGGCGAGGGGAGCACTTCGGTGTATTGGTTCCGCAACGGCCAGGTCGTTTCCGAGTTGATCGACCGTGTTACCGTACCGGCGGAAGCAACCAGTCCCGGTGATCGCTGGTGGTTTGGTGTGGTTCCGGTGACCGCCAGCTATATCCTGGGTGACATGGTTCTGTCCCCGGTGGTTACCATCGTCGGCTTCCCGGTGCTCACCACCGTTACCCCGGCTTTTGGCCTTACCGTCGGCGGCGACCAGATTACCATCCGCGGCGAACGTCTTTCCGGCGCCACCACGGTGACCTTTGGCGGCGTGAAGGGCGTGAACCTCCGGGTGATGGGCGACACTGAATTGCAGGTCACCACGCCGCTGCACCCGTCCGGTCTCGTCGATGTTGTGGTTGAGTCCGGGGACGGCATCGGCCGCATCACGAGCGGGTTCCGCTTCGTCGGTGACGGCGCCGAGCTGTTCAAGGAGGACGTAAACAAGGACGGTCGCGTGGACGCGGTGGATGTGCAGTTGGTCACCGGTTCGGTGCTGCAAAACGCGGGCGTTGCCAAGGCCGCTGTCGAGGCCGATGTCAACGGCGACGGTAAAGTGAACGCAAGCGACATTCAGGCCGTGGTGAACAGGGCTCTCCGCAGATAACAGGGCCGCGCTAGAAAGCGAATTCAGGGCCGCCCGGGCAACCCGGGCGGCCTTTTGCATGGTGCGGACGAAAAGGGAATGCGGCCCGCGGGAAGAATGCGAAAGATGGGAGGGGCGGGAAACAGCCGGATATCCACGGAACACAAGCCATTCTCAAGACCGACAGTCCGCCCTGCCCACAGCCATTCCCCCCCTTTCTTCTTCCGCCGCGACCTACAACCCCTCCTCGATAACGCGCCGTTCCAGGGCGAGAATACGGTCGCGGTACTGGGCGGCGGTTTCGAAATCCATCCGGTCTGCGGCCTCGCGCATCTTCTTGCGCAGTTTGGCCAGCGTGCGGCCGAGGTCTTCTGCGGCCACATACAGGTCGGGGTCTTCGGCGGCCATCGGCACGGTGACATAGTCCTGTTCGTTGATGTTCTTTAGAAGGTCGGGGATGGCTTTCTGGATCGAGCGCGCGGTGATCTTGTGCTTCTTGTTGTAAGCGACCTGCTTCTTGCGGCGGCGGTCCATTTCGTCGATGGCGCGCTGCATGGACCCGGTCATCTTGTCGGCATACATGAGGACGCGTCCGCCCAAATTTCGCGCGGCCCGGCCGCAGGTCTGGATAAGGCTGGTCTGCGAGCGCAGGTAACCCTCCTTGTCCGCGTCCAGTATGGCCACCAGCGACACCTCGGGAATGTCGAGCCCCTCGCGGAGCAAATTGATGCCGACCAGCACGTCGTACTGCCCCTGCCGCAGTTGGCGGACCAGTTCTATGCGCTCCAGCGTTTCCACGTCGGAGTGCATGTACTGCACGCGCACGCCCAAGTCGCGGTAATATTCGGTGAGGTCTTCGGCCATCCGCTTGGTGAGCGTCGTCACCAGAACACGTTCGCCGCATGCGGCCCGGCGGCGAACCTCGTCCAGGAGATCGTCCACCTGGTTTGCGGCGGGGCGCACCTCAATTTCGGGATCGACCAGTCCGGTCGGCCGGACCACCTGTTCCACTATCACCCCTTCGCTCTTCCTGAGCTCGTAGTCGGCCGGGGTGGCGCTGACGTAAACAGCCTGGTTGATCCGTCCCTCAAATTCCTCGAAAGTAAGCGGCCGGTTGTCCCGGGCGCAGGGCAGCCGGAACCCGTACTCGACGAGCTGATCCTTGCGCGAACGGTCGCCCTTGAACATGGCCGACACCTGGGGAACGGACATGTGGCTCTCGTCGATGAAGAGCAGGAAGTCCTTCGGGAAATAGCTGATCAGCGTGTACGGAGGTTCGCCGGGCACGCGGCCGTCCAAATGGCGCGAATAGTTTTCAATGCCCGAACAGTAGCCGGTCTCCTCGATCATCTCGAGATCATAACGGGTGCGCTGCTCCAGCCGCTGCGCCTCC
>CAZOMH010000794.1:0-2364 GCA_964580415.1 uncultured Nitrospirales bacterium | reverse complement strand
GGCAGATCCATCTGGTGCGCAATGCGGCCGCAGCCGATCTGGCCAACCTGAATTTTCTTGCTCGGCGCATTCGCACCCAGGACGGAGGAGGGCACGATGGTGGGAAAGACCGATGCGCCTGCGGTCACGGCCAGCGAGGCTTTGAGGAATTGACGCCGGGATACAGATGAAAGTTCGTTCATAGGAATAGGACTTTAATGGTTAACCGTTCATTCAACCACAGACACGGGTTGCACGGATTATCACGAATTCCCGGGGCTGCATCAGTGGAATCCGCGTCTCACTTGTTCTCCCCCATGGCCCACAGAATGCCGCCTAGAATGTGCTGCGTGAGCTTGGGATCGGAGTAATGCTCCGGCTTATGTCCCAGTGCCGTGTACCATGTGCGCGCGCCCTCGAATTCGCGCCGCCATGCCAGCGGAAACTCGTCGCCGAACGCTTTGCCCGGATATTTCTCTTTGGCTGGATCATTTAGCGTGGTCAGGTCGCCGGCGAGCAGGATATGCCGGCCCTTCGGCATGTGCTCCAGAAAATAGAACTCATCCGTCCACTGGAACGTGGCGGGGAGGTGCGCGGTGGAAATGTCCTTGGCGTCCTTCACTTTGACGGTAAACGTCTGCAGCTTGGGATGACGCAGAAACTTGCCGCCGATCAGTTCCCAGAACCACGGCCAGTCGCGCATCGCCCCACAGGCTGAGTGAATGCCCACAAACCCGCCCCCGGCTCGGATGTAGTGTTGAAACACACTCTTCTGCTCCTCGTTGTCGAAGATGTTGTTATTGACGTTGTCGAAGACAAGGGCCTTGTATTGCTTCAAGTTCTGATCGGTAAATACAGCGGGGTCATCCGAAACATCCACAGCGAAGTTATTGGTGGCGCCAAGCTGCTTGATAGCCGCGACGCTCGCCGCGATATTGTCATGGACATATCCCTTTCCATTCTTGGTATAGACCAGCACCCGCCGCTCCGGCGCGGCGCCGAGCAGCCCGGCGGTGAAAGGGACAAGAAGGGCGAACAGGATTCCCAACTTTCTGAAGCGAGAAGCGGCATGCATAAGCAGTCTTGACTAAACAAAAGCGTTAACCGGGTCGGCCCCGCCTGGAGCGCGGCACGGCACTCTTATTACCGCGATGGTTGCAGTGTGGGCAAGGGAAATGAACGTTCGCCGGGCATGGGCGCATCCTGCTTCTGTCAAAAAGGACGCTCGGCTTGACTTTGGGCGCGATGGCAGTAGGGTTCAGAAGGACCTCCGGTCTGGGGAGTTGGGGTCTGGTCGCGGTCGCCCGAAGGGTGGCGCACTTGGGACACAAAGGTCGGTCAAGATAGCGGATCGGTGGCAGACGGATTGCAGCAACAAAGGAAACAACAACCTCAAGAACAAACGGAATGGACCCCTCCGAGACTGTTCTCTCGGGCGAGTCCAAGTAACAACAAACCTGGAATACAAGTACATAACATCATCGGAATCCCTATGAAAAACACACTGAAGTATCTGTTGGTTTCAGCTCTGCTGGGCGGCTCCCTGGTCAGTGTAGCGTCATTACAGGCCGCGGCCACGAAGGCCAAAGCGGACGATAGCGCGGCGGCTAAGGCCACCCAGTCCACGGAGAAGGGCAAAGCCGTGCGCGATTGGTATCCCTTCTACGGCACAGTCGCCTCGATAGACAAACAGGCGAACACCATCTCCCTGAAGAAGAAGGAAGGGGAGCGGGTTCTTAAACTCGACGCCAAGTCCGGACTCGAAGTCAATGGCAAGCCGGCCACGCTGAGCGACATTAAGGTGGGCAATTATGCCCACGGCAAACTGCATAAGGACAGCGCCGGGAAAGAAGTGATTACCTCGGCCAAGTTCGAAAAGGAGGCGCCGGTGAAGAAGGCCAAGGGCGCCACTGACAAAGAACCGCAGCAGGCACCCGCTTCCAAGTCCGCGAAGTAACGGACAGTTCCCGCCGGCAAGGTGCCCAGTCAGATTATAGTTTGCGGCCGTCACTGTCCGTGACAGTGACGGCCGCCGTTCGCCAGGGGGATCTGTTTGCGCCGACGCGTCGTCCGGTGCCGCCATTCAATGCGCTAGCCGTTATCCCCCATACTTCCGTCATCGTTTTCCGAGTAATCCCCGATGAGGGCTGCTTCGTGGCTAACAGCCCCCGAGCCCGCGCCACGCGTCTTCCACAGGCGCGCGATTCTCCCTTTTCTTCGTGCTTCTCCGGCCCCCTGCTGCTAGCATTCCCGCCTATGGAAGTCATCATACAACCGAATCAAGAAACCGCCGCCGCCCTGGTCGCCCGCATCGTTGCCCGCGAACTCCGCGCCAATCCGCACCTCGTCCTTGGGCTGGCAACCGGCCAGACAATGGAATGCCTC
>CAZOMH010000793.1:0-2366 GCA_964580415.1 uncultured Nitrospirales bacterium | reverse complement strand
ATTACAACATCAAACGGCAACGGCATGCACCCTACCTCCTGGTTCCACATGGGAACGCCTGGTTATGGTTCGTCAGGCAGGAGGAGCGCAGTCGGACATACACGATATGCAGATCACCCGTATAGCCGGGACCTCATTGGAAGCCCCAGGGGCCAGTTAAGTGTTGCTATCGCGTCTGTCATGGCGAGAATACCCGAACCGCCCGCTGGGGGCGCGTATATGCCTCTATGTCCGAATGTCTGCCGACCTCAACCTACCGGAAGTTCCTATTACAAAAAGTCTTAGCGACCTGTGACATTATATGCAGGCGGGATGGCGTGTGTCAACGAATTATAAGTATTATGTCAAGACTCTTTGGAAATGTCACCTGTTTGGACTCACTGGAAAGGGTGTGCTGCGGTCCCGGCCCTCCTGTCCGCACGGTTCCCTCCCGATAAATTCATGCCATAACGGCTCAAAACCGCGTCAAGACACGAAGGGTGGACAGTGTGGGGCAGACATTATCCTGTCTTCCGTCTTTTCTTTTGGATTCTTTGGCTGCGGCGTTGCCGTACCGGGTTGATCCGTGTCTTCAGCGGTTTCTGTCTTGAATGATCGGTCCAGCCGCCGAATGCCCGGGGCCGTGGCGGCCGGACTGCACCTGTTGTGCGGATGAACTACGGTCAGGGCACCGCCGGTTGCGGGGTAAACGCCGAAAGCCCTTTCAACAGCGCCGTGACGGCGGGGGAATCCCACTTGGCCGATCCCTGATGTTTGAGCACGATGTCGCCCGAGGGGCTCAGGACGACGCTGACCGGCGTGCCGCCCTGGTACATCGCGGGCAGGGCGTCCCTGCAGAAGTAGAGCGGGAACAGCAGGTTGTTTTCCTTGGCCACCTTGGGCAGTTCGTCAAAACCCGCAATGGCGACGGCCACGAAAACGACATCGGACCCTTCCAGGGAACGGTACAATTTGTTGAGCCCGCCCAGTTCGGGCAGGCAGTTGAAGCAGGTGGGACTCCAGAAATGAAGGAAAACAGGCTTTCCTTTGAGGCTCTCCAAGGCCAACGGGGCACCGTCCGCCTGTTCCAGCTTCAGGGAATAATCCCCGGCAAGACCCGTGCTCAGTGCGGCCGTTTTGAGTTGTGCCCGTTTCTTGGCCACCCAGAAGTCCTGCACCGGTTTGAGGTAGGTCAGGAACACCAGCCCCACGACAAACAATATCGGCAGCATGACGCCGACGGCGCATCCAAGCAGGAAAGGCTTGCGGCGCGAGGGACGGGCGGGGACGGACAGCGTTTCGGTGGTCTCTGTCATGGTGCGTTGTTCTCCGTTTCGGCATTCTTCGCTTCTGCGTCGCGCCGATCCAGTTCGGCGAGATATGCTTGGATGCGGGCCTCGTGGCCCCGGTCCGACGGATGATAGTAGGTGCCCCGGGGAACGCCGTAGGCCTGCGGGACGTATCCCCCCTCGAAATCGTGGGCATACTGGTATTCTTCCCCCCGGCCCAGCCGCTTCGCGCCCTTATAGTGCGTGTCCTGCAGATGGGTGGGCACCTCGACGGTTTTTTTCTCTCGCACGTCTTTCAACGCCGCGTCGATGGCCAGATAGGCCGCATTGCTCTTGGGTGCCGAGGCAACGTACGTGGCGGCCTGGGCGAGGATAATGCGCGCCTCGGGCATGCCGATGAACTCGGCCGACTGCGCGGCGGCGTTGGCCACCACGAGGGCCATGGGATCGGCATTGCCCACGTCCTCGGAGGCGAGAATGCAGATGCGCCGGGCGATGAACCGGGGCGTCTCGCCCGACTCGATCATGCGGGCCATCCAGTAGACGGCCGAATCGGGGTTGCTGCCGCGCATGCTCTTGATGAACGCCGACGCGGCGTCGTAATGCTCGTCGCCCGCGCCGTCATAGTGGAGCATCTTGCGCTGGATCGACTCCGCCGCCACGGCGGCGGTGATGCGGATGCGGCCCTCCCCGGGCGGCGTGGTGAGCAGCGCGATCTCGAGTGCGTTCAGCGCGCGCCGCGCATCGCCTTCGGCATAGCGGGCGATATGCGCCAGCGCCTCCGGTTCGGCCACCACCTCCATGTCCGGGAAACCGCGCTCCGGATGGGCCAGCGCCCGCTCCAGCAAAGTGATCAGGCCCCCGTCATCCAGCCGGTGAAACTCAAAAATCTGCGACCGCGACAGCAGCGGCGCCACCACGGAGAAGAAGGGGTTCTCCGTGGTCGCGCCGATCAGCGTAATCTTTCCGTTTTCCACATCCGGCAGCAGCGCGTCCTGCTGGGACCGGTTGAACCGGTGGATTTCGTCCACGAACACGATGGTCTTGCGTCCGTCATGGATGCGCCGTTCATGGGCGGCCGCGATCAATTCGCGCAGG
>CAZOMH010000792.1:0-2366 GCA_964580415.1 uncultured Nitrospirales bacterium | reverse complement strand
AACATGACGAAATACCGCCATCTGCCGCTGGCTGCGGCCATTGTTGCCGCACTGCTCGTGTTCGACCACGCCACAAAATGGCTCGCCGTCCGGTATCTGCACGACACCGGATTTTCCTGGCATTCCTGGGGCGACCTGATTCGCATTCAGTATGCGGAGAATACCGGCGCCTTTCTGAGTCTCGGGGCGAATCTTCCGCCCGCTGTGCGGGCGTGGGTCATGATGGGCCTTAACAGCGTCATCCTTGCGGCGGTCGGCGTATGGCTTATCTTCGGCCGTTCCCGGCCGCTGGTCGTGCCCGTTTCCCTGGCCATGATCCTGTCCGGCGGCGTGGGCAATCTCATAGACCGCATCTTCCGCAACGGCCGCGTCGTGGACTTCATGAACGTCGGTGTCGATTTTGGACCGTTCGGCGGCGTCCGGTCCGGCATCTTCAACGTGGCCGATTTGGCCATCGTCGGCGGGCTCCTGCTGTTGCTTTACCACGAATTCCGCCATCCGCGGGTGTTGGACCGGGAGCCCGTAGTGCTGGGACCGGAGAAGAAGATTTTCGGCGACGAACCCAAACAGGATTGAAACGGAAGCGTCCCGCCGATGCAATGGCCGCCGACAGCCCGGATGAGGACATGCCATGGCCCGAACTGTGGTGGTTTACTGCGCGGAAATGCTTGCCCATGACACAGGCAAGAACCATCCCGATTCGCCCGCGCGCCCTGGGCCCGTGTCGCCAGCGTCCCGCTGGCCTCGTCATGCGTGCCGTACCGCCCGCCCTCTCCCCCTGCCGCATTCTTGCGCAACAGCGCAAGAGTCGCGTTCAACACTGCCGCCCGCAAAACAAACCCACGGAACAGCAGCAGCATGTGTATATTGTGCCTGCCGTCACGCAAAAGTGTCCAGATATTGGAATGTGGTGTCCAGACATAAGACAAATATAACTGTGTTGACAAACGGCATATTGCGTCCATGACCGACCAGAACGGACTGACCACGACCCATACGTACACCGATACGAGACGTCTCGCGTCCATCACGCACCAGGAAAGGAGGGGGAGGACGGCAGTAGTGAAGCGGCAGACTTGAATGTCTGCCATGCACTGCAGGAAAAGGGCCGGTGTCAAACAAAGGCGCCGCACCCAACCCAGGCGCGGCGCGTAAAGCCTCGTGAATGATCAAGCGGTTAGCAGGGCAGCTCCCAGCCTTTGCGGTATTCTTTGCTGACGATCTGGGCGGGGTTGGGCACGTCCCTGACCACGCCCGCCTTGTTGTCCCAGTGGAGCTTTTGGCCGGACTTGACGACCAGGTTGCCGAACTGCACCATTTCGGTGAACGGGCCCGCGTAGTCGAAGTTTGAGCAGGGCATCTTGCCTTCCTTGATCCCGCGGAGCCAGTCGAAGTAGGGGTCCTCGTCCGGGATACGCTCGGCGGTCTCGGCCGGGAACTTGTAGTCCTTCATGGTCTCCGCAGGCATGAGGCGCGGATCGCCGCCGTATTCACCGGCCGTCAGGATGCCCTTTTCACCGACGAAGAACGAGCCGTTCTTGTTGCCGTCGCCCAGTTCCTCGTTGTCGGGAATGCCCGCGGGGCGCTTGGGCCGGTTGTAGACTTCCTCGCCGGTTGTCTCGTCCTTGTAGTGGCCGTCATACCAGTACACGTCGACGGGCGGCATTTCGCCGCGGGCCGGGAAGGAGTACTTGATGGTGGTGGTGATGGGGAAGGTCTGCTCGTTGCGGCCGCGCTGTTCCACCACTTCCACGGTATAGTCGGTGGCTTCGACGAGTTTGAGGGACATGTAGGCCGCGTCCATGATGTGGCAGGCCATGTCGCCGAGCGAACCGCCGCCGAAGTCCTGCCATGCGCGCCAGTCATGCGGGGCGAGTTTGTGGTTGTAGGGACGCCATGGGGCGGTGCCGATCCAGCGGTCCCAGTCCATGTTTTCCGGCGTGACCTCCGCCGGCAGCGGAACGCTCATACCCTGGTTGTCCCACACCGGCCGGTGCGTCCATACGTGCGCCTCGCGCACGTTGCCTATGGCGCCGCTCCAGATCATCTCGCACAGGGTGCGCACGCCGTTTCCGCAGTGGCCCTGGTTGCCCATCTGGGTCATGACGCCGCATTCCTTGGCGGTGTTCTTCAGCAGGCGCGCCTCTGCAACCGTGTGGGTCAGGGGCTTCTGCACGTACACATGCTTGCCCATCATCATGGCCATGTACGCGGCCGGGGCATGAGTGTGGTCGGGCGTCGATATGGTCAGCGCATCGATTTCATTGGCCATCTTGTCCAGCATATTGCGGTAATCTTTGAACTGCTTCGCCTCGGGAATGCGGTAGAAGGACTCGGCGCACCGGTCCCAGTCCACGTCGCACAGG
>CAZOMH010000791.1:0-2369 GCA_964580415.1 uncultured Nitrospirales bacterium | reverse complement strand
CATGCACCGGTTTTATGTGTCCAGCCGCGTGGACCTTCTGGACCAAAATATCGTGGCGTCCCCGTTTCTGTATGAGGATGACGCGCACGAGGTGGACATCGAGTTCTCCAGGTGGCGCAAGACCCGGGGCAACAATGCGCAGTTTGTGGTGCAACCGCATGCGCATGCCGGAAACATTCACCGGTATGAAATGCGCCTGAACGGAGCCGAGTCCACCCATTGTTTCGACTGGCGTCCCGATGCAATACATTTCCAAAGCTTGCAGGGGCACGTTAAGGAGGTCGATTCAGCGAGTGCGGTGATACAAGACTGGACCTATACCGGGAAAGACAACCCTGCTGAGCGGGAGGGTGTGCGGATTCATATTAACCTGTGGCTCATACAGGGGCAGCCTCCAACCGACGGGAAAGAGGCTGAATTTGTCCTGAAAGACGCGGATTTACCGGGGACTTATGCGGCACCCGCCGCGTCTCAAGCGAAAGATCGTTCAGAGGACGCGTCCCAGTCCGGCGAGACGCGTTAGGCCAGGCGGTCGGCGATCCATTCCCGGTTGCGCACGGCCGAGTCAAAGGGATTGCGGTCTTCCGGCTCGTCTTCCCAGGAATACCAGCCGTTGTAACCGTCTGCCTTTAATGTCGCGATACAGTCCGCAACCCGGGCCACACCTTCGCCCAACAGGCAGGTCAGGTGGTCGCCCGCGGCTTTGACGTCCTTGATGTGGGTGTGACGGACGAGCGGGCCGCACGCGCGGATAATGTCCGGCCCGGATACGCCCTGGGTGCCCAGCCAGCCGGTGTCAATGCAGACACCCAGCCATTCATTGCCGCCGCCGATGGCGTTGAGCAGCTCTTCGGAGGTCTTTTGCGGGTGGTTTTCCACGTTGAAGCGGACGCCTGTCTCTTTGCACATGGCAGTGGCCTGTTCGGGGGTACTGTCTCCGAGCCAGCCGTTGATTTGCGGAATATCGAGCCACTGGCAGATTTCGAGGGTCTTGCGGCTGAACCCGCCGCCATAGCCGACAGCCTTGAGCCCGTGGTCATCCATAATGGACTTCCAAGTTGCGCCCCGTTGACGGTCCATTACCTCCGGGGCGGCGTGGGCCTCCCAAATCTCCACCGCCTTAAATCCGTGCGCCGCAATCTCGGCGCAGATGGCTTTCCAGGCGGCGGCGTCCGTGGCGGCTACGGTCTTCTTGTGCTGGTCGCCCCACTTTGCCAGTTCAAACCGGTATTCGGTGACCCGGGCCACGAGGTTTGCCGTAACGAAAGAAATCTTCATTTCTGTTCCGTGGTTCTTAAGGTGTGAACAAGACGTGCTGCCGACGGCCAAAGCCGCTCCGGAGGAAAGGGTGGCGGCAAGAAAACGCCGCCGGGAACATCCTTGATGCGCTGTCATGGTCTGGGTTTCTCCGTGCGCCTGCAAACTGCGTTGGTATCGGATATGCGCTGTCTGTGAGGCAATCAAACCGTCCACGGGCTCCGGTAGTCCCGCGTCAGCCACTGGGGATTGCCGCTTCCCCTTGCAAAACGCATCTTCCCGGGGTTCCATTTTATGACAGCGTGGTTGTAGTAGGCCTGGTTGAGCAGGTGGCAGCATATGGCGCTTCGACCGCCCACTTCCTCGTTCGTGATCGGGCGTTTGCGCGACTCCACACATTGCAGGAAGTCGCGGATATGGTCCCTGCTTTCGTAAAGTTTAACCTTGGCCTTTGCCAGATACTCTCTTTGGACGAAGTCGATGGCGGAGCTGAGCGAACCGCCGTCTTCGCGCTTGGTGAAACCGGCGATTCTTTTGCCGTTGAGCAGGAACTCAAACTGGCCGCGGTTTACCTTGACCTCGCCGTCTTTCCCGAAGAAATGCGCGCCAAAACCGTTCTTGTGGATGACGCGGATATGCTTGCCGTAATATAACTCGGCACCGCTCTTCGCATTCGGGTCCTCGGGCGGATGCACTTCGTCGGGACCGCTTTCGTCCATTCCCAGGCCCCACTGGGCGATGTCGATGTGATGGGCGCCCCAGTCGCAGACCATGCCGCCGCCGAATTCCTTGTAGTTGCGCCAGTCCGGGAAATGGTCGTGAACGCCGCGCGGGCTGAGCACCGAGTTGTAGGGGCGAATCGGGCCGGGACCGCACCAGAAGTTCCAGTCAAGACCGGGCTCCATATCCTCCTCAGGGAGGTCGCAGGGAATGCCCGGAGGGCCGAAGCTGCATTCGACGCGGTCTATTTTGCCGATGGCGCCGTTGCGGACCAGTTCGCAGGCCACACGGAATTCCTCCATGGAACGCTGCATCGAGCCGGTCTGCAGGACCCGTTTGTTCTTCCTGACCGCGTTCATCACCGCAAGGGCCTCGTGGATGTTGTGGGTGAG
>CAZOMH010000790.1:0-2371 GCA_964580415.1 uncultured Nitrospirales bacterium | reverse complement strand
GCAGGCCGGTGGTGGGTTCGTCAAGGATGTAGAGCGTGCGTCCGGTCTGGCGGCGGGACAGCTCGGTGGCGAGTTTTACGCGCTGTGCCTCGCCGCCGGAAAGCGTGGTGGCGGCCTGGCCGAGACGGATGTAGCCGAGGCCCACGTCGCGCAGGGTCGCCAGCTTCGCGGAGATGCCGGGAATGTTGCGGAAGAATTCGCAACCGTCCTCGACGGTCATGTCGAGCACCTCGGCGATGTTCTTGCCCTTGTACCGCACTTCGAGCGTGTCGCGGTTGTAGCGGGCGCCGTTGCACGTGTCGCAGGGCACATACACGTCGGGCAGGAAGTGCATCTCGATGGTGATGAGGCCGTTGCCCTCGCAGGCCTCGCAGCGGCCGCCCTTGACGTTGAAGCTGAAGCGGCCGGGCTGGTAACCCCGCGCCCGCGCCTCGACGGTCTTGCAGAACAGGTCACGGATGGGACCGAACATGCCCGTGTAGGTGGCGGGGTTGGAACGGGGCGTTCGGCCGATGGGCGACTGGTCGATGTCGATAATCTTGTCGATATGCTCCAGTCCGTCAATGCCGTCGTGCGCGCCGGGACGGGCGGTTGTGCCGTACAGCCGCTTGGACACGGCGGGGTAGAGGGTCTCGTTGACCAGGCTCGACTTGCCCGAACCGGACACGCCGGTGACGCAAACAAACACGCCGAGCGGGAAATTGACGGTGACGCCGCGCAGATTGTTGTGGCATGCCCGGCGCACGGTGATCCGCGCGCCGTTGCCCCTGCGCCGCTGCCGCGGCACGGCTATCCCGAGCTTGCCGGACAGATACCGGCCCGTGAGCGATGTTTCGTTCTTTACAATGTCGGCGGGCGCTCCCGCGGCAACGATTTCGCCTCCATGCACACCGGCACCGGGGCCCAGGTCCACCACCCAGTCCGCGGCGCGTATGGTGTCTTCGTCGTGTTCAACGACGATGACGGTGTTGCCCAGATCGCGCAGGCGCTCCAGCGTGGCGAGCAGCCGCGCGTTGTCGCGCTGGTGCAGGCCGATGCTGGGCTCGTCGAGAATATACAGCACGCCGACCAGCCCGGAGCCGATCTGCGTGGCGAGACGAATGCGCTGCGATTCACCTCCGGACAGCGAACCGGCATGGCGTTCGAGCGTGAGATAGCCGAGTCCGACGCTGTGGAGGAATCCGAGCCGTTCACGGATTTCCTTGATGATGCGTTCGGCGATGGAGGCCTTGGTCTTGGAAAGCCTGATTTCCTGGAAGAACGCGGACGCATCGGCGATGGACATGGAGGTCACGTCCAAAATTGTTTTGTCCGCCACGCGCACGGCGCGGGCTTCGGGCCGCAACCGCGCGCCCCTGCAGACGGGGCACTCGCGCGACGCCATAAATTCGTCGATCATTTCCCGCGCCGCAGCCGAATCGGTCTCGCGGTAGCGGCGCTCCAGATTGGGAATAACCCCCTCGAAAGGGCGGGTGATCTCGTAGGTGCGCTCCTCGTTGGAGTAGGAAAAGTCCACCTCTTCCCCGCCGGAGCCGTAAAGCACAATCTGCCGGAACCAGTCCGGCAGCAGCCGCCATGGCTGGTGCGGGTCCTGTTTATAGTGGGCACAGACGGAACGAAGCGCTTTGCGGTACATGCCGTCGAGCACGCGTCGCATGCTCCAGGGACGCACCGCGCCGTCACCGATGCCGACACCCGTGTCGGGCACGACCAGGTCGGGATCAATTTCCATCACGTTGCCCAACCCGGTGCATTTGGGACAGGCGCCGTGCGGGTTGTTAAAGGAGAAACTGCGCGGCTCCATCTCTTCAAAGACCACGCCGCAGTCCAGGCAGGCGAGCCTTTCACTCTGGAGACTTTCGCGGGCCGGACGGCCCGGTTCCTCGATCCACAGGCGGATGAGGCCCTTGCCCAGCCGCAGGCAGGTTTCCACCGAGTCGGTCAGGCGCGGCTGCACACCGTCCTTGACAACGAGACGGTCGACGACCACGTCAATATCGTGCTTCACGTAGCGTTCCAGGGGGATATCATCGTCCACCTGGCAGAATTTGCCGTCCACCCGCACGCGCACATAACCCTGCCGCTTCACGTCCTCAAACACCTTCTGGTAGGCGCCCTTGCGCTGGCGCACGAGCGGGGCGAGCAGTTGGAGTTTGGTGCCCCCGGGCAGGGCCATGGAGGAATCGACGATGCTTTGGGGCGTCTGCGACTCAATAGGCTTGCCGCACTGCCAGCAGAAGGGGTCGCCGATACGCGCGTAAAGCAGGCGCAGGTAGTCGTATATCTCCGTGACCGTGCCCACGGTGGAACGCGGGTTGCGGTGGGTGGTCTTTTGCGCGATAGAGATCGCCGGACTCAGCCCGCCGATGTA
>CAZOMH010000789.1:0-2373 GCA_964580415.1 uncultured Nitrospirales bacterium | reverse complement strand
CATGGGCGGGCCGCTGGTGAACATAAGCTTCAACCTGCCGCTCATGTTCTGGTGGGAGGGCCCGGACGGTTCACGGCTGCTTACGCTCTACAACAACGGTTACGGCAGCGATCCCCTGCCGCCGGACAACTGGCCTTACAAGTCCTGGGTGCAGATCAGCATGACCGGCGACAACCAGGGTCCGCCCGACCCCGAGACGGTGAAACGTGACATCGCGTTTTACGAGCAGCGCGGCATCAAGGCGAAGGTTGGCCGGCTCGACGACTTCGCCGATCTCATCCTGAAGGAGGACCTGAGCGCCCTTCCGGTCGTGCGCACGGACATTCCAGACCCGTGGATTTACGGCGTGATGAGCATGCCCGAGGCATGCAGGACGGCGCACACCATGCGCCCGCAAATCGGCGCGCTGGACCAGTTGACCACGCTCGAAAAATGCTGGGGCATTTTCCGGGCGCCGCTGGGGGACACCATCGCCGAGGCCTACACGCAGAGCCTGCTCTTCAGCGAGCACACCTTCGGCCTGGCCAACCAGCACTACATCACCACTCCCTACGGTGATGCGTGGGAAAGGCTCTGGAAGCAGGGGTTGCCGCCGCAGTTCAAGGTAATGGAAGAGTCGTGGCGGGAAAAGGCGGGCCGGGTAACGGAAGCGGCGCGGCTCGTCGCCGGGCCGTATCAGGACGCGCTGAACACGCTGGCGGACAGCGTCGGCGTTAACGGTCCGCGCATCGTGGTCTACAACCCACTGGCCTGGCCGCGCGACGGTGAGGTAACCCTCAATGTGTTCCACCTGCCCGAGGGGGTTGCGCTCAAACCGGTGGACGGAGGGCCGCTCATCCCCGTGTCGCATGAGGGACCGGGCATGGAAACCCCGTACCGCGTCATCCGCTTCACTGCCAGGGACGTGCCGCCCATGGGGTACCGCACCTACGAAGTGGTCAAAGAAGAGGCCGAATCTCCCGCGCTTTCCGGAGACGCCGCAAGCGGCGTCATCGAGAGCCCCTTCTTCAAAGCAACCCTTGACGCGAAGCGCGGTTGCATCGCCAGCCTGATCGACAAGCGCAGCGGCCGCGAACTGGTGGACCCCGGCGCGCCGCAGGGCTTTGGCCAGTATCTCTACGAGCGCTTCGGCAAGAAGGACCTGGTCGAATGGACCGAGAAGTCTCTGTACCCGCAGTATGACGCGCACAAGCAGATGTTCTCTGCCTACAGCATGCCCGAAGACAGCACCCACGTCACCGCACACGCCGAAAGCATGACGCTTGACGTGAAGGTTTCGCCCATCGATGTGACCGCCGTGATGACCGGCGAGATTTCCGGGTCCGGCCAGCCGCAGCAGGTTTCCATACGCCTGACGCTGCCCGGCGCCCTGCCTGCGGCGGACCTCGAAGTGGGCTGGCAAAAGCAGCCCGACACCTGGCCCGAAGCGGGCTGGATTTGCCTGCCCTTCAAATGTGGGCAGCCCAAGTTCCGCCTGGGCCGGCTCGGCGCCGACCTCGACCCGGTGGACGACATGACGCTCGACTACGCCAACTACCACTGGTCCTGGATCAACACCGGTGTGGCTGTGTACAACGGCGACACCGGCTCGGGCGTGGCGCTGTGTCCCCAGGATTCACCGGTGGTAAGCCTGGGCGAGCCGGGGGAGTACAAGTTCGACAAACGCTATGCCCCCGAACATCCCTATGTCTACGTGAACCTCTACAACAACCACTGGCGCACCAATTTCGCCGCATGGGTCGGCGACGGCCGCCGCATGACGTCGCGGGTCCGCATATGGACCTTTGACAAGTTCGATTCTGAACCGGCGCTCTATAGCCCCGCCATGGAAACCCGTGTGCCCCTCGCAGCCGCCCGCACCACCGCGCGCCCCGGCACACTGCCGCCCGCGCAGGCAGGCATCACGCTGTCGCGCAGGGGCGTGGCTGTCACGGCCTTTGGTCCCAATCCCGACGGCACAGGGACGATCCTGCGCGTCTGGGAACAGGGCGGTGTGACCGGCGACCTTACCGTGACGCTTCCGTCAGGCATGACGGCAACCCGGGCGCGCCCCGTCACGCTGCGCGGCGGGTCCCTGCCCGAACAGGCGGTGATACCGGTCGCCGACGGCGGGTTTTGCTTCCCGCTGCACGCCTACGCGCCTGCCAGTTTCGTGCTGGAATAGACGGCCGCCTCTTGAGATGCCCTGTTTTGGATGCATCGCCGGGTTGCCTGACGCCATGTTGCGCCTTCGGTGACGGGTTAAACCTGGATATCTCACCACCCGCTGTAGTGCGCCCACAACTCTTTGCAGGGCGAATTTTTGCCAAGATCAGCGTAGGACGAACTGTTGTTGCACGCCAAACGTGGCGGCGCCCGTGTTTAGCCCGCTTC
>CAZOMH010000788.1:0-2377 GCA_964580415.1 uncultured Nitrospirales bacterium | reverse complement strand
GAGCAGCGCCAGGTTGAGCAGCCCGTGGCCTGCAAGGGCCCATTTGCCGCGGCGTTCCTGCCACGCGATCAGCAGCCACCATGACAGTATTGCCAGTAGCAGCACCATTGCGTAGGGCCGCAGGCCCCGTGCGTGAAAGACCTGGAAGGGGGAGGCGGCCAGCAGCAGCGCGGCGGTGAATCCGGCCCAGCGGCCAAAGAGCCGCCGGCCCAGTCCGTAGAGCGCGGCGACGGCGGCCGTTCCAACAAGCACCGACAGCCAGCGCACCCACACGATGGACATGGGTGACAGGCCCGCCCACAGATACTGCAGGGCGTAATAGAGCGGGACCATCTCCCAGTTTTCGGCGCGCTGGTCGCGCAGGCATTGCAGCAGTGACGGTGCATGGAGATGGCTGGCGCTGAAGAAATCGTCCATCCAGACCGACTCGGCCGCCAGGCCCCGTCCGCGCAGCCACAACCCCAGCGCCAGCGGCAACGACAGGTCCAGCAGGACCTGCGCGATGCGCCGCGTCACGGAGGGCGGGGTTTGTGCGGGCGGTGTGTCGGTCATGTTTTCCGAAACCATGTAGCTCGAATCCGCGCAAATATACCAATTTATCCGGGAGTATACGCCAAATTGTGCATACCCCTGAATAAATTGGTATAGACCGGTCTCGGTAACGCTCCGCACCACGGGCCCTATTGGAAGCAAACCACTGATTCCACTATGCTTGGCATCATAACAGGAGGCTTCGGAACTTTATGGGCACAGCGCTTTCTTTCATCATGTTGCTGGCGGGAACGGTCGTGGCGGCTGTGGGGGACGGCGCGGACGTCCCGTATGGTATCGGGGACTGGCCGGAGGCGTTGGGCAACCACCGGGCAGTGGTGCGGGTGGACAAGGCGGCGGATACGGTACACGTCCGGATTCCATGGAGGCGGACCGACGCGCAGCCGGAAACGAAGGACATCCAGGTGCTGGCAGAGGGCGAGTCAACCCCGCTCGCCAACCGGGTCGTACTTCAATGTACCCGTGAGTACGGTGAACTGCTGTTTGAGGCCGGACATCCGGGCGACTATTACGTGTATTACATGCCCTATCACCCGAAACGGCAGTTGGGCTTCGGCAGTGAAACATACACCCGGCCGAAAGACACGGCGGATACGAAATGGGCCGAAGAGAACCGCAACGCTTTTGAGAAAACGCCGGACCAACTGGGCAGCGCGGAAGTGGCGGAGATTCAGGCGCGGGGTGAGTGGAACCGCCTGGACCCGATGGAGGTTCCCGCGACACAGTCGGAGACGGAGATGCTTTTGGCGCAGCATCCGCAAGCCCCGTTTCTGCTCTTTCCCGAGGACCGGAAGAATCCCATTCGCATGCGGGACGCGCTGCCCTTGAAATGGATACGGGAGGGACTTTCATCGGAGTTCAAGGGTGAGGCGCAGCGGAACGAATACTACACTTTTCAATTGGGGCTGTTTGCCGCGCGTCAGCCGCTAACCGGGGTGCGTGTTGAGTTCTCTGACCTGGCGGGCCCCGGAGGCGCGGTCCTTCCCGTCTCGGCCCTGCAGTGCTTCAACATGGGCGGCACCGACTGGACCGGCAAGGTTTTCAGCAAGAAGGTGGATGTGGCACAAAGGCAGGTGCAGCCCCTCTGGATCGGCGTGGACGTGCCCGAGGGTGCCGCGCCCGGCGCGTATGCGGGGCGTGTCACGGTGCGTGCGGCCGATGCGGAACCCGCATCGGTGAACGTACAGCTGACAGTGACGGCCGATGTGCTGGCGGACCGCGGCGACAGCGAGTTGTGGCGGCAGGCGCGGCTGCGCTGGCTCGATTCGACGCTTGGGTTGGATGATGAGGTCGTCGCACCCTATACGCCGCTCGACATTGGCAAGAACAAAGTGGCCTGCCTGGGCCGTGAGGTGACACTGGGCACGGACGGGCTGCTGTCGGGCGTCCGCAGCGGAGACAATGAGGTTCTCGCGAATCCGATGACATTTTCAGTGGTCACCGATGCGGGGCCGGTCAAATGGGCAGCAAGCGAGAGCGCGCCGAAATTCGTGCGCAACACACCCGGCAAGGCCGGGTGGCAGACGGACCTTTCCGGCAACGGATTCTCGGCAAGGGTATCCTGCCGGATGGAGTTCGACGGGTACCTGAACTTCGCCATCGCACTGACGGCAACGGACGCCGCGAATGTCCAGGACATCCGGCTGGCCATACCGATGCGCAAAGAAATCGCGACATACATGATGGGCATGGGCCGCAAGGGCGGCTATCGCCCCGACACGTGGGCCTGGCACTGGGACAACG
Organism: uncultured Nitrospirales bacterium; assembly: GCA_964580415.1. GTDB lineage: Bacteria > Hydrogenedentota > Hydrogenedentia > Hydrogenedentales > CAITNO01 > CAITNO01. Next base: position 82 of record CAZOMH010000788.1, on the reverse strand, counting down.
CGAAGCATCAGGACGCGCTGTGGCTGGGTGACGTCGGCGCGGGGCTTCAGTTCAAACTGAAGGGCCCCAACTACTCGTGGCC
>CAZOMH010000787.1:0-2379 GCA_964580415.1 uncultured Nitrospirales bacterium | reverse complement strand
GGGACGACTTCATGAACCGGTACAACGGCGAACTGTGCGACGTGGTGGGCAATTTCGTACACCGCTCGCTTACCATGACCGTGAAAAATTTTGACGGGCGCGTTCCCGGGCCCGGAGAGATCGAGGCGGGCGACGCGGCCATGCTTGCCGCCATCGGGGATCAGGCGGCCGCCGTGGCCGAGGCCATCGAGGGCTTCCGTTTCCGCCAGGCCGTGGAGCGCTTTATCGACTTGGGCCGCAAGGCAAACGTGTACTTTGACGCGATGCAGCCGTGGGTCACGCGCAAGACCGATCCGGTGCGCACGGCCACAACGCTTTATGTGTGCTGCCAGGTGGTGCGCGGACTGTGCCTGATGATGGCTCCGTTCATGCCCGAAGGCGCCGCAAAGCTCGCCGGAATCCTCAACACGGCCCTGCCCAAGGGCGGACCCGACGGCGGGCCGGACGGTTGGGATGCCCTTTCGGAGCCGCTGGCTCCGGGCAGTCCGCTGAACACACCGGAAGTGCTGTTTCCGAAACTGGACAAGGACGTGCTGGCCGAACTGGCCGACGCGCACCTGCGGGGCGAGGCCTGTTAGCCGTTCCAGCCCCCCGCTTTCCGGCACGCTCCGGAAAAATGTGCTACACTTCGGGCAGGTTCTTTTGACCGTCAGTGTAGCGGGGTATGGCTGTGTGCGGACGGGATCGGGCAAGGTCTGAGACGGGTTGCGCACGCGGGCGTTCCAGCGCATAGAGGGATGCATGCCATGGCGCCGGAAGTTTCCGTTGTGGTTCCTGCCTACAATGCTTCGCGCACCATCGAACGGTGCGTGGAGTCCCTGCTGGCGCTTTCGGAGAATTCCCCCTCCCGCGAAATCATCATCGTGGACAACGGTTCCGATGACGGCACCGAGGAGATCGTCCGAAAACACCCCGGCATCACGCTGGTGGAGGAGAAGACCGTCCGGGGACCGTCCGCGGCCCGGAATGCGGGTGTCCGCGCCGCCGTTGGCGGCATCATTGCATTTACGGATGCGGACTGCGTGGCCGCGCCCGACTGGCTTGTCCACGGGGTGCGTCCTCTGGGGGACCCCGCGGTGTGCGGGGTGGCGGGAATCATCAGGGGGGTGGAACCCAAGAATGAAGTTCAGGAGTGGATGAACTCACGCAACATTCTGGATGCCAAAGCCGCACTCGCCAACCCCTTCCGACCCTATGCGCAGACGGCCAACGCATTCTTTCGGCGTGAAGATTTCTGGAAAGTGAGCGGGTTCGACACGGCCCTGCCCTACGGGGAGGACTGCGACTTTTCATGGCGCATTCTGGAGGCGACCAAGGGGCGGCTGGAACTTGCCCCCGATGCCCTGGTGTGCCATGACCACCGGTGCAGCGTCCGGGGACTGTTCCGGCAGTCCGCCAAGAATGCCGGCGCCTCGGCGTATCTTGCCGCCAAATGGGGCGACGCCCTGCCTGCCAAGTACTGGAAAGTGAGTGTCTGGGAATGCCTGGACCTGGCGCGCAGCGGACTGCATTTCGCGGGCGTCAGTCTCGCCGGAAAATCCGGGGCGGACCGCATGAATGCGAAACTGGATTTTCTCCATCGCCTGGGCAGAAAGAAAGGCATGATCGCTTCGGCATGGCATACGGGGCAGTATGGACGATGGTGACGGCGCGCGGGAAAGGTGTTCGGCTCCATGACGGATGAATCCAGACCCGCGGACGCGATCTTTCTGCTGCCGGCGTTTCCCGACCATCCGCGGACGGGCGGGGAAGTGTACAACCGTCATCTTGTGGACGGGTTGCGCGTCAGGGGCATGACCGTGGAAGTGCTCGTCCTTCCCGGCATCAACCGCCAGCCTTTCTTCGCGGGCGGCCGCGCATTGTACCGCATGCTGATGGAGCAGCGCGGCAAAGCTCCGGTGGTCGTCTATGACACCTGGCTCTACCGGTGGCTTTGGCCCGTCATGGCCCTGGTTCGCCTGCGCGCCCCTTTCCGGCTGATCAGTTTTTCACAACTCTGCTACTGGGACACCTACGCTTCGTTTCTCCCGCGCGCGCGCCACCGTCTGCTGACCTGGGCCGCCCTGCTTCCGGCGCACCGGCAAGTTGCGGTGAGCCGCCGGATGCTGCGCGATGATCTGGGACCCTTTTTCAGCAGACGCAGGGGGCGGGTGATCTATCCGGGATGCGACTGGGCAAACGCGGATGTGCCCCGGGCGGACACGGGCCGCATGCCCGCACAAATCGTGTCCGTGGCGAATTACGGCGAGCGCAAGGGCTTTCATGTATCCAGGGCGTCTTTTCATGCTCTGCCTTCCCGACGCCCTGGCTCGAGGGCGCTCCCCAGCAATCGTGTACAGATTCGTTCGCTCAGTTCGAGACGAGCAGGAGTCGGGTTCT
>CAZOMH010000786.1:0-2384 GCA_964580415.1 uncultured Nitrospirales bacterium | reverse complement strand
GCGGTGTCCGTGGTGGTCGTGCTGCTCTGTCCGGTGGAGGAAGTTCCGGCGGTGGTGTCGGACGCGGTGGTTGCCGTGCCGGGAGTGTTTTGGTTGTGATAGTCAAGGCTGGTGGTGAGTCCGGGATCGAACGCCGCGCGCGCCTCGTCGATGGACTGGCGCGCGATTTCGGGCGAGTAAGACTGCACGGCGAGCGAACGGTTGCGCGCGAGTGCCGTCCGGAGGGCTTCCGCCAGCGTGATGTTTTCGGGGGCGGCCTCTGGCACCGCGGCTTCCGCCGGGGGCGTGGCCGTTCTTTCGGGAGTTGTCTCCAAACGGGTCTTGGCTTTTTCTATCGTGGCGGGCGGCGCCACACTTTCCGGCGTGTACCGGGGCTCGTAGCGCGCGCAGGAAGTTGCCATCACGAAAACCAGTGCGGCTGCGGGGAAATGCCGCCTGCACCACGGGGTGTTTGATTCACGTTCGAATTGAATATTCATCATAACATCTCCATCGACATCCCATGTCATACTGTCAACAGAGCAAGGGCCGTGCCATGCAGAAACAGCCGTGTTTGTGCGGGATTGGGCGGGGGAAGGGCATATTCTTGCGCAACATGCCGATGGTGCCGCGCAAAATATGCGCAGGGCAAGACGAGGAATTGCGGCATTCCTGCCGGATGCAGCGGTGGAATGTCCACATCGGCGCAGCGGGGCACCCCATTATGATTCGTTCCGGCTGCTCGCCTTGGCGCCCGGTATTGGGCCGGGTGCGCCGCCCCTTGCCACACGTGAAGACCTTGTCCTCGCGCCTGTCCCTTTATTGAGTACGGTGGCCATGCCGCCACTTTTCTTCGCCGGGGCCACACCCCGGCGGCGGAAGCATGGCTTCCGCAATTGAAAGTGGCGGCATGATCGCGCGCACTCAAAAGGAACGCCTCCGCACCGGGCTCGTGGATTCAAAAGACGGCGCGTTCCGTTTCGTCGTGCTTTACTTCACGCATTTTGCGGCGAAAGCCCCGCGTTATTCCGTCGCGACCGGGCACCCCCTTGGCGGAAGGTCTGGAGACGGCACGTGGGCGGGCGGTGGCTGATACCGGGGGCGCAGGCGGTCTCGCTGCAATTAACTGGTCTTGCTCAGATAGGGAGACACGGCCTCCCAAACCGTCGTCAAGGTGCTCAATATGGAGGTGATGATGCTTACTATGTCTGTTGTCGCCTTGTCTTGGGCACACTGAACCGACGGCCTGCTGATCCGTTGAAGGTGATACATGGGGCTGCCTTTCTTCGGGAGTCGTTCCGTTTCGCATGCACGGATGCCGAGAACACCTCGCATAATTAAGCGTACACGCACGGGACCGTTATAGCAAGTCCCATGCCATACGGCGGCATGCCCGTTCACGGAAAGGGAATGCCCCTGCTTTCAAGACACGAGGGACATAAGTCGGCTTGGGGAAGTATTCGGCCAAAACCTGACCATGCACCTGTCCCAAGTCCCCCGTGTCCTCAAGGGGGGATTTAAGACTCCTGTCCTCCCTGCTTTCAAAGGGCCGGGAATGAATGGGAGCACGGTGGGTTGCCGCGTCATTCTGGATCGACCGGATAGCCCTCTTGGCGGTAGGTCTGGAGACGGTAGGTGAGCGTGCGCCGACTGATGCCGAGGGCGCGGGCGGCGGCACTGCGGTTGAACTGGTGTTCCTGCAACACCTGCAAGATCGTGGCGCGTTCGACATTGTCCATAACGGTTCCCGTGGCGGGCTCCGCGTGCGCGGTCTCGGTGTCGGGCGAGGCCTGCTGCATGCGCTTGGGCAGGTGCTCGGTGAGGATGACGTCGCCTTGGGCCAGCAACACGGCCCGCTCGATGACGTTGCGCAGTTCGCGCACATTTCCGGGCCAGTCGTAACGTTCCATGCAGGCGATGGTTCCGGGCGAAAAGCGCGGTTTGCCCTTGCTGAATTCGGCGGCGAACTGCTGTGCGAGCGGGGCAATGTCGGCCTTGCGTCCGCGCAGCGGCGGCACGTGGATTTCCATGACATTGAGCCGGTAGAAGAGGTCCTCGCGGAAACGCCCCTCCTCCACCTCGCGCTCCAGGTCGCGGTTGGTGGCCGCAACGATGCGGACGTTCGTCTGAATGTTGGTGTTTGAGCCGACCCGGTTAACGCTGCCGTCCTGCGTGACGCGCAGCAGTTTCGCCTGCAGCGCAGGGGACATCTCGCCGATTTCGTCTAGCAGCAGTGTGCCCCTGTCGGCCTCTTCAAAACGTCCGATGCGCCTTCCCAGCGCCCCGGTGAACGCGCCTTTCTCATGGCCGAAGAGTTCGCTTTCGAGCAGGTTCTCGGGGATGGCGGCACAGTTTACCTTTACGAAGGGACCGGCTGCGCGCGCACAGCCGGTCCCTTCGTAAAG
>CAZOMH010000785.1:0-2395 GCA_964580415.1 uncultured Nitrospirales bacterium | reverse complement strand
GGGGAGGAAATGGTGCTGACCAGCACGGTGGGCGGGAACGACGTGGAAAAGACCTTTCCGCGCCTGCAGGAGTCGCTGATGGACTCGCTGCGCAATGCGCACTGGGCGCGCCAGCACCCGCAGGTGGGCGACACGGTGAATTTCAGCGTGTTTGAGCCGCTGTACCAGCAGGAGGTGTCGGGGATCAGCCGGATTATCGACATTGAGGAGCGGGTGCTCAACGGCGTGACCACAAAGGTGTACAAGATACGCACCGCGATTGATCTGATGGCGATTGATTCGGTGTCGTATGTGACGGAGACGGGCGAGACGCTGGAAGAGCAGATCGCCAACAGCATCACGATGCGGCTTGAGCCGGAACAGGTGGCGAAGGACGTCACGTACAGCAACGACGTGATCATTTCGAACGCGGCGATGGTGGACACGCCGATAGACAACCCGCGCACGCGGAACACGCTGCGGCTGGCGCTGACCGGCCCGCTGACGGGGAAGCTGCTGTTCAACGACGACCGCCAGCGCATGTTCGCGGACGGCGACCATGTGGAGTTCCGGTCGCGCATGGTGCCGATGGACGGTTTCAAAGCGGCGCAACTGCCCGTTTCGGACGAGAAGGTGCTGCGCCACACGAAGCCGACGCAGTTTATCCAAAGCGACCACCCGAAACTGATGGCCCAGGCGAAAGAGATTGCGGGCGAAGAGAAGGACGCGCTGGCCGTGTCAAACCTGCTTTGCGGCTGGGTGTACAAGAATGTACACAACATCTATTCGGCGCGCCTGTCCAATGCGCTTGAGGTGCTGGAGCACCTTGAGGGCGACTGCACGGAACACAGCGTTCTGTTCATCGGACTTGCCCGTGCGGCGGGGCTTCCCGCGCGCGAGGTGGCCGGGCTCATCTACATTCCGGGCAGACCGGGCGGTTTCTATTTCCACCAGTGGGCGACAGTATGGGTGGGCGAGTGGATTGATGTGGACCCCACATTCAACCAGCCGCAGGCCGACGCCACCCACATCAAGCTGGTGGAAGGGGATTTGTTCCAGCAGGCGCGCATTATCCCGGTCATCGGCAACCTGAAGATATCGGTGCTGCCGGATGCCGCCGACGATCTGTTTGCAAAACCTGCGGAAGAGACGCCGGCTGCGGATGCGCCGGCTGCGGCACCCGCGCCGGTAACGGCGCCGCCCCCCGAGGGGAATAGCGCGCTTCCGGCGCCGGCCTCGGTGTCCTCGGCAAAGTAGGAAAGTGTCCGGGGCCTACCGGCCGCGCATTTGGCCCGGACCGACACTGAAGTTGATCGGCGTGAGCTGGTTGAGCAGCGACCCGCCGAATCCGTGCGAGAAGCCGAGCGCAAAGAGGTTGAACATCTGGTAGAAAAGCAGCGTGCCGAAAATGCCGCCGGTGAAGGTGAACACCATGAGCCAAACGTTGGGCAGATGCACCATGGAGAAACAGAATGCGGAGCACAACACGGCCTTCGCCAGATCGGTGCGGGAGCGGTCGACCGGGAAGGCGCGGCCGAAAAGCACGCCGAAATAGCTGGCGAAGATGAGTTGCTGGAACCATCCCCAGGTGACGTAGCCGGACCATTGTCCGCCGATGGCCAGCGGGTGCAGCAGCGCATGCAGCCGCCCGCTTGAGGGTTCGCCGCGCAGGCGGATGTAGTGCCAGTTTTCCAGCGCAGCACGGTGGGGTTCCAGCACGAACTGGAAGAACAGGTTGTACAGAAAGATGAGGACGAGCACGCCAATCATGAACGTGACGATAAAGCGGACACTCCGGGCGAGGTTGTCGAGCCGCACCATGAACGGAATGCACACGAACAGCCAGGCGAGGTCGATGACGCACAGCAGGCCCAGAACGAACCCGAGCTTGCCGCCGGTGTGCGCGTAGTATTCCGCGCAGCGCTCGTCGATTTCTTTTGAAAAGTTGAATGCAGCCGACACGTACAGCAATGTCATGGCCGCCATCACGGCGGCCACCGCGCGCCAGTGCTTGACGATCAGCGGCGGCTGCCCGTCGGTGCCCACGTAGTAGCGCAGCGGGTTGCCCAGGCCGCGGAACTCCCAGAAATACCAGCCCATGGCGTTCCACTGCTGGTGCGGCTGGAGGAAGACGGGGCCGTCGATGCGGCAGTGCATGACGGGCGAAAGGACGAACATCCACAGCATGGCCGGCGCGCCCAGCGCGATGCGGAATTTCATCGTGGCGCCCTTGGATAGCCAGTATTCGCACCACACCACCGCCATGACCAGCAGAAAAACGACAACGGCTTCCCAAAAGTAGCCGCGGCGGATATTCTTGAGCCGGTCTTCCGGCACTACATTGCGCCGGGCCAGAAGCCCCGCGTCATTGGGCAGTTCGATCCGGGTGAAACAGCGTATGACCCCTTGAATAAAC
>CAZOMH010000784.1:0-2396 GCA_964580415.1 uncultured Nitrospirales bacterium | reverse complement strand
GTTTTGAGGGGAATGGGAAGAATGGGAAGAATGGGAAGAATGGGAAGAATGGGAGGAATGGGACGTATGGGACGTATGGGACTCATGGGACTCATGGGACGTATGGGACTCATGGGACTCATGGGACTGATCGGACTGATCGGACTGAGGGGGATTGCTTTCGGTGTGCGGTTCTGTTGGGGTGGGCTGGTCGGGCGGATTGGGCTGGGCAGCTTCGGCTTTTAGCCGGGCGAGAATGGCCCGGGCGGCCGCATTCTTTGGGGCGGATTCGGGACGAAGCCTGATCTGTTCTTCCAGGGGCAGGTCGTAGAAATTGTCTTCGTCGGCAAAAAACTCCTCGTCGTTGAGGTTGATGCCGACTTCTTCGATGAGATTCTGGATGTATTTGGGGTCGTGGAGGGGGTTGTAGGGGGTAGGATTTGCCGGGGTTGATGCGCCCTTATTAGCAGGGTGTCTCAATTTGCCCTTGGCGGTGAAGGCCGGGTCGAGTTTGTCGGCGCAGTCTTCGAGGGATTTGAGCGACTTGCTGAGGCGACTCCGGGCTCTGCCGATGTGTCCGGCAAGGGTGGGGGACACGGTGGGGGCGGCATCCAGGTTTGTGATTTCAGGGGAAGGACGGGGAGCGGAGGGAAGGGTGCCCTCGAGGCGGAGGCAGAGGGCGTTGTGTATGATGAAATCGCGCAGACGGTGGACCAGGAAGAAGGTTTCGGGGATTTGGCGGTCGGCCATGTGCTGCTGGAAGGAGTGGACGATGTCGGCGGCGATGTGGCGCTCTTCGGGGTCCATCCAGGGTTCGCCTTGGGCGAGATCGGTGAGATTCATAGCAGGGTATCCCAATAAGAAGGGGGAAAGAAAGAGCCGGCGGGACGCCGACGATTCCAGTGGATAAAGCAGTCCCTATTAGATCTGCACCGCGTGTTGCATTTCTTATGGTGGTGTGTGTGGATAGTAGGGAGGAAAGAGGGGGGATCAGGCGGCTGCGAGTTGATAGCTGGAAACCGGGGGTGGGATGAGCGCGTTTTTGAACCACAGAGGCCACAGAGGCACACAGAGCGGCATAGCCGCAACCAAAGGAGTCAGGAGTCGGGAGTCAGAATAGGAAACTGGCGGGCACCGTAAGTGAACGGGTCCTGCCCACCGTTTGGAACGCTGAAAGCGCGATACTACCCATCCCGGGCTGTAAGGCCCGGGGGCGTCACCAACTTCTGCGCAAGAAAACAAGAAGTTGCCGGATAGTAGTACGGAATTGCACGGAAGAGAACGGGAACACGCAGTCTCGTCCTGGCCATAATTTGACAACCGCCAATGTGTGGCAGACATTCTTGTCTGCCGTCTTTTCAGGATTCCGCCCTCGCCCACCACGCATGGAAATACCGACCAGACAAGTCTCCCCCTAAAGGTCTGCTATACTTCCACCTATGCACGAAAAGCCTTCGACAAACCGCTTTGTGCGCGGGTCCGCGTCGTCCATAGTTGCCATCTTGGTGTCCATGGCGGCGCTGCTCGTCAGCGGCAAGCTGGTGGCCGTGTCCCTTTCCCAGGACCTGGTCGGCCTGCTGGCGCTGATGCTGGTGTCGGCCGATTTCCTGAATGTCCTGCTCAGCCTCGGCTTGCCTGTATCCATGCCGCAACTCGTTGCGGCGGCGGAACCCCACGAACGTCCGCAGGTCGCGAGCAGCGTCAGGGCGCTTCTCGGCTGGACCGCCCTCTTCTCAGGCGTGGCGGCCCTGCTTGTGCTTGTCGCCACCGCGTTCATGCCCAATCTTTCGCTGGGTTCGATAACCGTGCTCATTACGGCACCACCGTACATTGCGCTGCTGTGGCTGCTGGCCGTTTCCGGCACGGCCCGCGACCTGCTCATGTCGATCCTGGCCGGCCTGGACCTGTACGCCACGCGGGCCGCCGCCATCGCCATGACCTCGCTGTTGCAGGTGCTCCTGGTGGCCGGGGCCATCTGGCTGGACCATGAAACGATCCACTGGCTGGTGCTGGCCATGACCCTGTCCTATGGCGTCGCGATACTCTGGATGGGCGGAAAACTCCGGAACAGCCTGCGCCGCATCGCACCTGCCCGGCCGGAGCAGCCAATCACGGCCGATATCCGCCGCCTGCTGCGTTTCAGCAGCCCCCTCTATGCAAACCAGTTGCTCACGTTCTTCTACCAGCGGTTCGACACGGTGCTGGTCAGCGCGCTCATGGGGCTGGCCCCGGCAGCCGTGTTTGAAATGGTGAAACGCCTGCCCATGGTCATGACCCGCGTCCTCGGCGCGGGGCTCACCCCCTACCTGCCGCACCTGACGCGCCTGATCGCCGCAGACGACAAGTCCGGCGCGGCCCGCCTCGCCGAACGCAGCGCCCGCATCACCGCCTGCATGGGCTATGCGGGTGCGCTGATC
>CAZOMH010000783.1:0-2398 GCA_964580415.1 uncultured Nitrospirales bacterium | reverse complement strand
GGTGTAGAGCGGCCCGTGCGAGTATTTCTCATCCAGGCCCAGTCGCTGACGCACCTCGTCCGGCTTGTACCACGCCTCCCAGATGCCGGGACTCATGCAGAACGCTGTCTTCAGTTTGCCGCGCAGCGGCAGCGAAAAGGCCCGCACCGTGAGCTCCAAATCCATCGTGCGCTTCTCCATGCCTTCGGGCGCGACCGTGACGGTGCCTTTGTACAGCCCCGGCGCGGTGCCGTCGGGCACGTCCACCGTGAACCACAGGGGCTGGACGAAGCCGGGCTCGACATCAAAAGGGGTTGCGGGCATGAGCACGTCGGGCCATGCCCAACCCGTGCGGCGGATGGACGAGTTGGACGGTTTGGTCTGCACGTACCCGACCGGATGCCACGTGATGCGCGCGGCCGGGAATGGCTCTCCGCCATCCATCCGCGCCAGGTCGGACACTTCCACGTGTACGCCCTTCAGCGGCGCGGCCACCGGCACGCACACCACCTGGAAACTTTCGCGTTCGCGGCCCGCCGCCGCAATGCGCACCGGACCGTTCAGCGGACCCTTGTAGTCCGCCCCCTCGCGAAACACCTTCTCCATCGGCGAGGCCGTACCCAGCAGGAACGGCGCGGGCACGCCCGCACCGGGTTCCTCGGTGTTGAGCAGCGACAAGGTCATGAGGGCAATGGCAATATACATGGTCAAGACTCCCTACGACCGTCGTTGCGGCCATATTGCACCGATCACAATATCGGGACGCCAAGCGGAGTTCAAGAACGGCTTGGGATGTTCCAGCGCCAATTCTAGGAGCGCCACGTTGCGAGGAAGCCCAAGCGCTTCACTCCGGTAACATGCCAAAGCTGAATATCCCAGCCTCCTGCTCCAGCAAGACTCCAAATGTGATACTCATGATAACTGACAACAACAAAGGGAAGAATCGGAACCGTGATATAGGTTCTCATGGAGGGAAATCCGCTGTGAAGACCGCCGCGGTCCGGGTTTTCGCAAATGCCCTTCCATTTGTTGACCGCCCATTGCGCATTCTCGCTTTGCACCATGGGTCCGCCCAACGCCCAAGTCAGCAGGTACAGCGCGAGGACAACCCGGGCAGCGATTCGCGTTCGCGGCCCTGACTTCCAAACGATTTCTTTGCGGCGGTTGTACCAGCGAAACAGGAGAGAACCACTGATGAGGCCTCCTGCAATAGCCATACCCGGAAGAAATCTGGACGCGTTCCATATGAGCGTGTCGCCGAAGTCGGACTTGATGTATTCGTCGGTCACGAAAAGAACCAGCACCACCGCGACGTAGACCACTGCACTGCCAACAATCAAACCGCCCAGTCCGAGAGCACTGCAGATCAGTTTTGCCTTCATAGAAAGACTCCCAGACCAGTTTATCCCTGTCGGCCGGGTATTTGTTCCCGTACCGCAGGCGTCCCGCCTGCCATGTTCTTTCTCACCGCCAATTCGGGCCATGTTCTGCGCCGAGGCCAGCGGGACGCTGGCGGTACGGGAGCGGTCCCTTCTCTATTTCACTTCCGAAACCGGGCGCGGGCGGGGGCCCTGTGCGGTGATGTCGATGAGCCGGTATTTTCCGTCGCGTGCGGCGGGCACGGCGACCATGGGCGTGGTGCCCCAGGGCATGGCCTCGCCCTTTTCCGGGTCCAGCTCGCGGTGGATATGGCCGAAGAGCAGCAGGTCGAGCGGATCATCCACGAACAGCGTCAACTGCGCGCGCATGCCCATTGTCGGTTCATAGCGGTGGGTGAGGCCGATGACCCATCGGCACGGCTTGAGTTCGCGGCGGTATTCGCTGAGCAGTCCGTCCTGCGGGCCGAGACCGTCCGCCGTGACAAAGTCCTTGGTGTCGAAGACCAGATAACCGTCGCGGCCAAAGGTGAAGCGGTAGGTCACCGGACCGAAGAAGGTCTCATAGGCCTGCCCGTCGCGATCATGGTTGCCCGGGGTCACGAAGGTGGGCACGGTGCAGGTGTCCAGCACTTCCATGAATGCGCGAAACTGCTCCGGCGTCCCCTTGTGCGTCATATCTCCCGTGATCACGGCAAAGGATGCGTCCGAATCGTTCACCGCAGCGACGGTCTTGCGGAAGATTTCGTCGGCTGGCACCTTGTCATAACCGGTGTGCATGTCGCTCAGGTGCGCGATGATGTAGTACTCGGGAAACTCTTTGAAAACGAAGACAGCCCGGACCGTGGTGTCGGTCTTGCCGTTGGCGGTTTCTGCCAGCGACCAGACACCCACGGACGCATCGGCGGGCACTGTGCAGTGTGCGCGGAATTTCCCGCCGGGCAACGCCGTCCATTCTGCCGTGAGCTGAAGTTTCTTTTCGTCGCGCGAAAGCTGCAATTCGCCCTTCCCGAAGAGCACCGCATCGAAGGCTCCGCCCGGCG
>CAZOMH010000782.1:0-2404 GCA_964580415.1 uncultured Nitrospirales bacterium | reverse complement strand
GGTTTCTTGGAAAAGCTAGTCAACCAGCGCCAGTTCGGCGGGGGTCGTTTCAAGCGGGTTGAGGACGGTGACGCCGTCGATCTGCTGCAGATGCGGCAGGTCCAGCGACAGCACGTGGCTGGCACCACTTTGCGCAGCAGCGGCGACGCCTCCTGGTACTCATCCCCCGGCAGAGACACATCAGGCGAATCGTCCGGTTCCGAGTCTGCCATAAACACAACCGCATCTTGGCGCAGCGTCAGCAGGTAGGCAAACCGAACGTCCTTCCGGACCTCCTTAATCTTTCTAAGCGCATCCCGAACCCGCGCAATGGCAGGTGTTCCCCTGTCCGGGGGACCCGCCACAAGTTGGCGCAAATCGGCCGACTCAAGCGAAAGCGATGTTCCCTGCACCCAGGACACAAGTTCTTGGCGCATTTTGCCATCGACAGACCTGAACTCCCAGGCCGTCACGAAGGCACTCGCGCCAAGGGCAAGCGCCGCCGCAAAGAAAAGTCCAAGTACAAGAATGGTCCTGCGGGCTTTCGGGGAAAGCCGGGCGATGTCGAACCACCATTGCATTGGATGCGTACTCTTTCTTGGTTGCCCCGCGGGGATTATTCGCCGGTCACTGGCACGCCACCCCACAAGGTTCCATGTATCTTCCGGTACTCCTCGTCATGGAAACGCCCCATAAGAATACTCCGCTTAGCAAGAATTGTATAGGGGGGACTTGTGTCTGTTAATTAAGAACCCTCACGTCCGTTTTCGCGCTCCCCCATAACCCTGAACGGGGTGCGCCGTGACGCTTGAACATCCGGTTCCGGCTCGACCGGCAACCAGATGCCTCCGCAATCCTGAGAGAGCCCCCGCCTCCCGCATATACTAATACCTTCATCAACCTGCCTACCCCGCCTCAGTACATAGGGGAACCGCCAAGGCCCGAATACATTACCGCACACTTCCGGCACCGGGCCTCTTCGCCAAGCCGGACCAATATCCCGACCGCAGACAACGTCAACCCGCCCTCATATTCGGACAAGTCGATGACCCACGTGGTTCCGAAATACTGCCCCACCCGCGGAAGAAGTTCCTCATCAATGAAGCCCCCCTCTGCGCCCGCCTCCACAAACGGAATCCTCATGTTGATCCGATCACAGCCAATGCTGACGGCCGGTCCTCCGATGCGGGTCTCTGTGGCGCCCACATTCATGCCCCAACTCCTTGCACGGGGTCCAGATCAACCTCTCTGTTGTTCCGCAAAACCCGCCGTGTCCGCAAATACCTGCCGCGCAACTCCTTTAGAAGAACCATCTTGAGTACCGCGTCATCCCGTCTGGCCGGTCCCAGCCGCCAAGCCCATGAAAGCGTCTCTCTGACAAGTTCCTCGGCCTGCCGGGGCTCGCGAACCAGCGCGAGCGCGACGGCGTAACAAAGCTCGACCTGGGCCAACAGCCGGGCTTCAAAGTCCGATTCCCGCTCCCGTGACGCCTGTGGCATGATCTCCCCCGAAAACCCGGTGTCTGAAAAGAACACCGTTCGGTTTGGACCGTTTCAAGAACATGAGGGGGGCTTTCTGGACCGCAGGCGAAGCCACCGTTGGCCGCACTACCAGCCCACCGAGAGAGAATTTCCCTGCCGTGAATAAGACCAAACATTTTGCGCCTCCTGATAGCACCCTTGACGATACCAACCACATACGCCCGTTTATCACGGCAAATACGCCGCGCCGCAACCCCTGAATCTTGCAACGTAATGCCATCTGTATTGTCCCCCATGGGGGCGCATCTTGGAATCAGGCATTCCCTGATTTGCGTCCTCGATAAACCTGAATGAACGGGAATATGGACGGAAAGAATGCCGACAGACGGCGAAACGGCGGGCATGACAGTTGGCGGGCAGCCAATCCCCCGATACAAAAGCCCCTCCGCCTGTCTTGCCAGGAGGAATCATTCAGAACCGGCTGTTATTCCCGGCGAAACAGACGCCTGAAAAATGCCTGAATCCGGTTCCACCCCCCGAGACGAGTCCCCTCTTCACAAATACCCGCTTCCCTGTTCTTGTGCTGTTTGTAGAGGCGAAGCAGAGCCTCGCGGAATTCACGTGCGGAAGAGAACCGCTCGTCCGGCTTTCCGGCCAGCGCCTTGCCCAGGAATTCATCGGTTTCAGGGGGTAAATCCGGACGAAAATCCGTAATCTTGCGTCCCGGCAGGGGCGTGCGCCCCACAAGCAACTCAAAGAAAATAATCCCCAGCGAGTAGAGGTCCGCCCGGTGATCGAACCCGGACGCATCCAATTCCTGTTCCGGCGCGATGTACATCAACTTTCCAATGTTCGCGCCCGCCATGGTAAGCCCCTTGAACTTGTCATCAAGCTTGGCAAGTCCAAAATCAAGCAATCGTACGGAACCATCGGCCAACACCATG
>CAZOMH010000781.1:0-2411 GCA_964580415.1 uncultured Nitrospirales bacterium | reverse complement strand
GGCCGCTGGTAAACATCCACTACAAGCGCAAGCCGCTGGACATGCCGGATGCGTGGAACAACGGCGGCAAAGGCGGCTGCCGCATGGCGGCGGAGGGCGACGCCGTGGTCATTACGGCATACTCGGGACCGCGCGCACTGGCCGCGGGCGAGACGCTGCAGTTCAACGCGGGTATGCTCATCACGCCGGTGAAACCGATTGATTACACGGGGCACTGGGCTACCCGCTATTACCATGCGTCCAGGCCGGTGTCCGAGGCGGCCGCGTCCGGCGCGACGGTCATCAACATCCACCAGGGTAATGAGATCAACCCCTACATCAATTACCCGTTCCTTAAGACGGACAAGATGGCCGCGTACGCGAAGGAGGCGCACGACGCGGGCATGAAGCTGAAGATTTACTACACGCTGCGCGAAATCTCGAACCACATGGCCGAGCTTTGGGCCGTGCGCAGCCTGGGAACGGAGGTGTTCGCCGACGGGCCGGGCGGCGGCTACTCGTGGCTGCAGGAGCACCTGCACACGGGTTACATCCCGGCGTGGCAGGAATTCCTCCAGGACGGCGGCGTGGACGCCTCCATCATCACGCAGGGGCTGTCGCGCTGGCACAACTACTATCTGGAAGGACTGGACTTTCTCATCCGGCGGGTGGGCATAGACGGGCTTTACATGGACGACATCGGGTTTGACCGCGAGGTCATGCAGCGCGCGCGCAAAATCATGGACCGTGCGAAACCGGGCTGCCTGATCGACCTGCACTCGTGGAATCACTTCAACGACGTTGCCGGCTTCGCCAACTGTGCCAACCTGTACATGGAGCACCTGCCCTATGTGGACAGCATCTGGTTCGGCGAGGGCTTTGACTACAACGAAACGCCGGACTACTGGCTCGTGGAAATCTCGGGCATTCCCTTTGGCGTCATGGGCGAAATGCTGCAGGACGGCGGCAACCCGTGGCGGGGCATGGTCTACGGCATGACGACGCGCTATCCCTATTCGGGCGATCCCCGGCCGCTGTGGAAACTGTGGGATGAATTCAGAATTCAGGACAGCCGCATGGTCGGTTACTGGGACGCGGCCTGTCCCGTGAAGACCGGACAGAAGGACGTGCTGGCGACGGTGTACCAGAAGCAGGACTCCGCACTGGTGGCCGTGGCCAGTTGGGCCAAAGAGCCGGTGTCGGTGCAGTTGGCCATTGACTGGAAGGCGCTGGGGCTGAATGCGGACGAATGCGCCGTCACCGCGCCGGAAGTTGCGGGATTCCAGAACGCGTCCGCGTTTACCATGGGTGATGCCGTTCCGATAGTGCCGGGCAAGGGGCTGCTGCTGATCCTGTCGAAGAAACCGTGAACCGAACCGCTTCATGTTGAAAAATGTGTTTTCCTGACGTTTAGAGGCAGCCCTGTGGAGCGCAAGATATGAACCGCCGCCAGTTTATGACCGCGAGTCTCGCCGCCGTTTCGGCCACAGCGCTTTGTCCGAGTCAAAACACATTCAGCGCCACCGCGCCGGAGGGCGGGGCGAAGCCGAACATCGTGGTTATCCTGGCGGATGATTTGGGGTTCGCCGACATCGGTTGTTACGGTTCGGAGATTCAGACACCCAATCTGGACCGGCTGGCCGGGGAGGGAATCCGGTTTACGCAGGCGTACAACGTGGCGCGGTGCTGTCCGTCACGGGCGGCGCTGCTCACGGGACTCTATCCGCACCAGGCGGGGATGGGCGACATGACGGGGGGAGGGGCCAAGGAGCGTCCGGAAGGACCGTACCAGGGCTACCTGAACCAGCACTGCGTGACCATGGCGGAGTTGTTGAAGACCTCCGGATACAGCACCTACATGTCGGGCAAGTGGCACGTGGGCGAGAAGGCGGAACATTGGCCGCGCAAGCGCGGCTTTGACCGTTACTTCGGCCTGATCAGCGGGGCCAGCAGTTACTTCGAGATTCTCCAGCAGGAAACACCGCGCCGGGTCATGGTCCGCGACGACGACCCGTACACGCCCGAGGGTAACCATTTCTACATGACCGATGCGTTCACGGACAACGCGGTGCGCTACCTGAAGGAGCACGACAAGGCCAAGCCCTTCCTGCTCTACCTGGCGTACACGGCGCCGCACTGGCCGCTCCACGCGCTGGAGGAGGACATCGCCAAGTACCGGGGCAAGTACGGCATGGGCTGGGACAAGCTGCGCGGAGAGCGCTACCAGCGGCTGGTGAAGCAGGGCATCATCGACCCGAAGTGGAAACTTCCGCCGCGCGACAGCGAGGTGCCCGCGTGGGACGGTGTGGAGAACAAGGAGGAATGGGACCTGCGCATGGCGGTGTACGCGGCCATGATCGACCGGATGGACCAGGGCATCGGCCGCGTGCTGGACACGCTCAAGAAGCAGGGCATGGAGGACAACACGCTCG
>CAZOMH010000780.1:0-2412 GCA_964580415.1 uncultured Nitrospirales bacterium | reverse complement strand
GGCCTTACGTAGTGGCCTGAATGGATACTGCCATGCTGGGTTAGTAGAAGGGTGCCTCCGTAAGCAACTTCGAGAACGGCGACAGGGGGAGGCAGAGGAACTGTGGAAAGGCAGCAGCATCCCGATATCTTTCAGAAAGGACGTCTGCGAAATCATCCGCAGGGAAAAATGTTGGCCCAATGATTATTATTTGCCTTCAGACCAAATGCTTTACCTGCTGACAACACATTGGGACGACTTGGAAAACAACCTGATTTATATTGGGGTAGAAGAGCGGTATGGGATAACGTGTCTTGATGAGATATTGATTGGCATTGAAGACCTGACCTTGGAGGAGTTCCTGCAACGTATAGATGCGAGCCGGAAAAATGAAGGGAAATAACGCGGTTAGTATCTTTGAACCAACGACCCTTGGGTTATGAGCGCATGCCTTCTGTTGGTTTTTGCGCGCAACAAAGACTACGTCTACTTCACCCCCTATATGCGTGGCCTGTTGGGGGTTTCTGAGCGTCACAGAGGCCCAATAAACTCTGTGCTTAGTCCGCTTTCTCTTTTGCCTTTCCAGAGGGAGATATGGTGTCCGCGTGGTGTATTCTTAATCGATGGACGGATTGGCGAAAATACAAGACGGCAAGCCTGACCTTGAAATCCTAACCCCCATAATAAGAAAGCCCTTCGACGTGCTGGCCGAAGGGCAATTCTTGAAAAATGGTCGGGGCGACTGGATTTGAACCAGCGACCCCTTGACCCCCAGTCAAGTGCGCTAACCGGGCTGCGCTACGCCCCGACAAAGGCTTACGGCGTCCTCCCACGCCGACGGGAAGAGAATAGCAAACGGGCTGGTTAAAAGCAAATTGAATGCGGTGCGGCGAAGAGGACGCGGGGTCGGCAGGCCTGAATCCCAGTTCCTCACGTGTCATCATGGTGCATCCCGGCATAGGCCAGCGCGGCGGTGAACACGTCCACGCGCGCGGCACCGGCGCGTTTGAGCATGCGGGCGCATTCGGTGACGGTTCCCGAGGTGGTTACCACGTCGTCGATGAGCAGCACGGTCTTGCCCTTGATCGCATCTCCGACAACGGCAAAGGCGCCGCGCACATTGGCGGCGCGGTCGGCGGTCCCCTTCAACCGGCTTTGCACGCGGGTCGGCCGGATGCGCCGGAGTGATTGGTCAATCCGGGCCGCCGGAAACACGGGCAGAATTTCTTCGGCCAGCAGGAGAGACTGGTTAAACCCCCGCTGGCGCAGGCGCACGCGGTGCAGGGGCACCGGCATGATGAGGTCGTATTCATCGACAGGCATCCGCTCGATGGCGAATCCGGCCATGGCCGCGCCCAACGGCAGCGCCAGCCGTGAACGCGTGTGAAACTTGAACAGTTTCACCGCCTCCATGATCACGCCATGGTAGTGCCCGACGCCGTAAACGCGGCCAATGTGCCTGTTCGGCTTTTCACGGCAGTCGGCGCAGGGAAAATCGGGCGCGTTGCCCAGCGCGATCATGCGCTGGTGCGGGCGTCCGCACAGGGTACACAGCGGTGGCTCCACCCAGGGCGCGGCGGCCCAGCAGCCGGGACAGAAGAATCCGTTCTCCTCGGTGAGCATCCGCGCCTGACAGGCGCGGCAGTAGACGGGCAGAAAGAAGTTGCGCAGCGCCAGCGGCCAGTCGGGGCCGGCAAGGCGTTCCACAAGACCGGGGAGCGCGCCGAGTGTCTCAGCGGTGAACGGCATGGAGGGGAATTCCCGAATGCATGGGGACGGGACGAATACGGGCAACAATCATGCCTTCGTGTATTTGTGTCATGGGACTCGTGCCCCCGTCGTTGCTTCGGTTGTCTGTCATGAAGACGGGTGGTTCGCCGTGTATAGCCGGGCCGCATTGTGGTGCAGCAAGGCCCGGGCGGTGTCACGCCCGCCCCCGGCCGCCGCGATTTCCCCGGCAAGCGTCTCGCGCACGAACAGTGCCGATCCGGCGGCCATCTCGATGCTGGTCGCGTCGTGTGCGCACATGATTTTGTGCGCCGGCACATAGCCCAGCCACAGGCGCATGGCCTCGGCGAAAAAGGCGGGATTCAACACGGGCTGCCAGCATGAGTCGAGATGGATACCGGGCACCTGCCTGGCCAGATGGCCTGACTCTGCCAGGAATGGCCAGCAGTGGAGCAGCACCATCGGCATGCCGGAGTAGCGCTTGGCCAGCGCCTCCAACGGCAGCGGTGACGATTCGGCGAGATTGTTCGTGCCCACGTGTATCTGGTGCGGCCAACCCCGATCATCTGCGCACTTGCAGCACTCATGCACCACCCAGTCCCCAAACCCGCGCTGTTCGTCGTCCGTCAGACTGCCGCGAAATTTGACGGCACCGATTTCGACGATGCGGTCCGTCTTGCGCACGGCCTCGATCATCGCCCTACT
>CAZOMH010000779.1:0-2413 GCA_964580415.1 uncultured Nitrospirales bacterium | reverse complement strand
GAGGTCATGTCGAGCGCGGCCCGGACCTTGAGTCCGCTATTGCGGGGAAAACGCACGGCGTCAGGGCTCGCGGTCGCCGTGACGGCGCGTGAGGAGGTCCATCAGCTCGGAGGAACCGGCCTCCATCCCGGTCACCATGCCCTGCACGCGGGTCACGAAGTAGTTGTAGACAATGAGCGCGGGGATGGCCACGACCAGACCCGCCGCCGTGGCGACGAGCGCGTTGCCGATGCCCTCGGCAAGATCGGCCGGGCTCACCTGCCCGCGCTTGTTCTGAATCTGCGCGAAGCACTTGATCATGCCCTGCACCGTGCCGAGCAGGCCCAGCATGGGCGCGACGGTGGCGCAGGTGGCCAGGCCGGACAGATACCGTTCCAGACGGGGCACTTCAAAGCGCGCGGCGTCCTCAATGGCCTCGCGGATGTCGTCCCTGGGCCGGTTGTGCTTGAGGATGCCCGCTTTCATGATGCGCGCGATGGGCGCTTTCGACTCGTCGCACTGCTCCAGCGCCTCCTGGATGCGGTCCTGCCGGAGCACCTGGCGCATGGTGTCCATGAATTCGCGCGCATCGACGTCGGCCCGGCGCAACGCCAGAAACCGCTCGATGATGATGGTGAGCGCGATGATGGAACACAGCAGGATGGGCCACATCAGCACGCCGCCCCGCGCGATTAGTTCGTAGTATTGTTCAAGGCCCATGGTCAGCCTCCGGCCGAACCGGCCGCCACGTCGAGGCTGACCAGCGTTCCCAGTCCCTTGTCGGTGAAGATTTCGAGGAGCAGGCTGTGCGGCACCCGCCCGTCGATGATGTGGGCGCGGCGCACGCCGAAATCAAGCGCCTTGAGGCACGCATCGATCTTGGGCGCCATGCCGCCGGAAATCACGCCCTTTTGTTTCAGCGTCTCCACATCCTTCGAGTGCAGCCGGTGGATGAGCGAATCCGGGTCGTTCTTGTCGCGCAGAAGACCGGGGGTGTCGGTAAGGAACACGAGTTTTTCCGTCTGGATGGCCGCTGCCAGATCGCCCGCGGCGGAGTCCGCGTTCACGTTCCAGGTGCCGCCGGACATGTCGGTGGCGATGGGCGCAATGACGGGGATGAGCCCCGAGTCGCAGGCCGCTTTGATAATCTTGGGGTTGACGCTGTTGATTTCGCCCACCAGGCCTATGTCTTCGCCGTTTTCCAGCGCCTTGTGCGCGCAGAAGAGCCGCCCGTCCTTGCCGCTCAGGCCGACCGCCTCGCCGCCCGCCTGGTTGATCAGGTTGACGATGTCCTTGTTGACCCGCCCGGACAACACCATCTCGACCACGTCCATGGTGGCCTCGTCGGTGATGCGCAGGCCGTTCTTGCTGAAACGCGATTCAATGCCGAGCTTCTTGAGCATGGCGTTGATGGCGGGGCCGCCGCCGTGTACGACAATCGGGTTGAGCCCAATGTAGCGCATCATGACAATATCCTGCGCGGTGATTGCGCGCAGCGCGGGCTCGAGCATCGCGGCGCCGCCGTACTTGATGACAACCGTCTTGCCCTCGAACTGGCGGATGAAGGGCAGCGCCTCGATAAGCACGTCCGCCTTCTCAATCCATCGCTGCATATTTATCCTCCCGGTATTCAACTGCGGTAGTCCGCGTTGATGCTCACGTAGTCGTGGCTCAGGTCCGAAGTCCAGTAGGTCGCCCGTCCGGGTCCGGCACCCAGGGACACATGCACGTGCAGGTCGTGCCGCTTCATCAGTTCGGCAGCATGCGCCTCCTCAAAGGGGGTCGGCGTGCCGTCATGCACCACTTCCAGCCCTTCAATGGAAATGCCCAGGCGCTCCTGCAAAAAGTCCGCGCCCGAATAGCCCGCGGCACAGGCAATCCGGCCCCAGTTCGGGTCCTGCCCGAAAAAGGCGGTCTTGCAGAGCTGCGACTGGGCCACGGCCTTGGCGGCCAGCTGCGCCTCATTGTCCGTGTTCGCGCCCTCAACGAGGATTTCGATGAATTTTGTCGCGCCTTCACCGTCGCGCACGAGCGCCTGCGCCATGGAAACACATATCTTGAGGAGCGCATCGGCAAAGGCGCCGAAGTCTGCCGTGCCCGGCTCCAGCAGGGGCGCGCCGGACCGGCCGTTGGCCAGGCAGAGCAGTGTGTCGTTGGTGCTGGCATCGTTGTCCACGCAAATGCAGTTGAACGAGCGCTTCGCGCAGACGGCCAGCAGCGGGCGCAAATCGGCGGCGCGCACGGCCGCGTCGGTGGTGATAAAGCACAACAGGGTGGCCATATTGGGGGCGATCATGCCTGAACCCTTGGCGGTGGCGCCGATGCGCACGGTGCCGCAGTCCAGCGGCACTTCCACGGCAAGTTCCTTGGGCACCGTGTCGGTGGTCATGATGGCCCGGGCCGCATCGGCCCCGCCCGTGTCGGACAGGGCGGT
>CAZOMH010000778.1:0-2419 GCA_964580415.1 uncultured Nitrospirales bacterium | reverse complement strand
TTGGCGTCCACGGGGTTGTAGGTCTGCATGGCCGTGTTCGGGTTGATGTTGCAGAGCGTGCGGTGGTTGTTTGCGCACACGTCAAGCCAGTTGTGGATGCCGCCGAGCACGATGTCGGAGGCGAACACGGTGGCCAGCGTGCCGTCCTCAAAGGTGACGTGCATCATGGAGAAATCGTCGATGTCGTGATAATCGCGGCGGATGTGGCCCTCGTCCTGGAAATTGGGCATGCGGGTGAGCGCGGCGGTGCGCGCCGAAACCGTGACGGGGCGGATGGGCTTGCCGTTGCGGGCGCGTCCCTCGACCCGTTTCAGATACAGTGCGGCCGTCAGCGGGTGGCAGCCCTTGCCGATCATCACGCCGCCGCCGGAGAATCTCCACTCGGCGTAGGTGGCATTGTGCGAGCCTGAATGGGCTTCTTCGCCGTGAATCCAGAGGACCTGCGCGCCGGTCTTTTCAATGATTTCCCGTTCCCGCTGCACGCTGGGCGCATAGACCCAGTTCTCCGCGTAGCAAATGCGGCCCTTGCTGGCGCGTTCCGCTTCCAGCATGCGTTCCACGCTGGCCAGTCCGTAATCCAGCGCCTGCCGCTTGGAGAAGGTGTCCCCGTTGAAAGTCTCCGAACCGTCGCCGCAATAGCCCGTCATCGGCTTTTCGACAATGACATGCTTGTCGCGGCGCAGCGCGGCGACGGCCACCTGTTCGTGGCCCGCCACGAGCACGCAGCAATGCACCGCGTCCACATCATCCAGCAGCGCGTCCAGCGAATCGTAGGCGCGAATGCCCCGTTCTTCGGCGTATTGGCGCGCCTGGTCCATGTCCAGCGCATAAACGCCCTGCACGTCCACATTGACACTGTAGACCTTGCGCAGCGCTTCCCAGTGAAATCGGGCGCTGAATCCGGCACCGACGATGCCCGTGCGAATGGTTGGCTTGCTTTTCATGGGCATTTCTCCTTTTCCGACGGGACCCCGGATTGCCCGGTGATAGTATCATAAACGGGCATGCGGAGGGGGCGCAATGCTGCGTAAATACGGAATTTTCCGGCACTTAGAGGCGCTGTCAACCGACGGTCCGGGTCGGGCGTTATTATGGATGAACGCACACAGTTGATTGACTGCCTCCCCTGTACTGGGAGCACGGACATCCTCCCCTCCTGTCCTCCGCACCGTCCGTGCTCCCGTCTCTTTTTTTGCACCCCTTGGACCGGCCCGGCATAATGGTTGCCGTGGGCAATCTTGAGCAAAATACCGCCGTGCCGGACGCGCTTTCAAAGCACAACCGTCTTGTGAGATACGGGCGATGGGCGTTTGAAGTTGGTGTCTTGGCGCTCTTGGCCGTGGTCGCGGTGGTCCAAGGCGGCGACATTCTTTCCAAGTGGCACGGCCCGGCCAGCTCTCTGACCAATGAACTGTATATTCCCGCGGCGGCCATGGCGGCCGGCATGGGGTTTGTGAATATTGTGCCGGAGAGCGTGCCGGGGTTCCGGCAGTTCCTCGATTTCCAACAGCAGACCATCGACCCGGCGCTGTTGAAAAAGGAAGGCAAAGAGCAGCCGCTGCATTCGTACCAGGAGTACCACCGCTATCTCATTACGGCGGTGGGGTGGGTATGGTCCCTTTTTGGGGTGTCCTGGGATTCGATGAAGATTCTCATCGTGATGCTGTTTGCGATTTGCCTTTGGGAAGTGTACGGCATTTCGCGGCTTGCCATGGGGGTGGCGGCATCCCTGGTGGTGGCATTGGGTTTTGCCTGCACGGACACCGTGATGGTGGCATTGGCGCTTCTGCGCGATTTCAGCAAGGCACCGTTCATCCTGGGGGCCATACTGCTGTTGGGCTGGGTAGTCCGCCGCCCGGGAAAGGCCCGCCGGGTGCTTGTCTTCGGCGCAGCGACGGGAATCCTGCTGGGTGTGGGCGTCGGTTTTCGCCGGGACGCGCTGATTGTGGTGCCCTTTGCGGTGCTGGTATTTCTGCTGGCCCCGGTGGAGACCGGGACCCGGTTGCGGCGTTACGGCCTGCGGCTCGCGGCGGTGGCCCTGCTTTCCGGTGCCTTCTGCGCCGGGGGCTGGCCCATACTGAAAGCCTTTTATGAACACGGCACCCTTGCCGCGCATGACACCATCATGGGTTTTTCTACCAACTCGGACCGTGACATGTCGCTGGAACTGGCCTCTTACGAGAAACTCTACCTGCTGGACGACCTGTACTGCAGCATGGTCGCCTACGACGCCGGCCGGCGCGGTTTTACGGCGGACCCCGTGGAATACAGGACACACTATACGGAAGCAGCATACGACGATGTGTGGAAGAAGAAGTACGTCTTGTCCATGGCCACGCATTTTCCCGCCGACATGATATCGCGGGGGTATGGCGCGGTCCTGCGGATATTGGGCGGCATTTGGGCCCAGGGATACGGC
>CAZOMH010000777.1:0-2425 GCA_964580415.1 uncultured Nitrospirales bacterium | reverse complement strand
GTCCAGAACAGGCGGACTTCGCCATTGGTTAACGCGCTCAGGGACTGGACCTGAAGGGTGACCGGATAGGGGGTTATACCGGCTTTCTGCGACGGCAGCGGCGAGTGGACAATGATGGCGGGCGCATCGATGGCACCGCGCACATAGAGGGCGGCCGTGCCGCCGGAATAAGGCACTGAACACCCGATCACACAGGCGCGGTAAACGCCGGGCTGTGCGGCGGCGATACGCAGGGTTTCGACGGTATTCACGCTGTCGCGCGTACTCCCGCCGTTGGGGTAGAGCTGGGAGCCGTCGGGGGCGATGACGAGTAAATCAAGGTCGTTCACGAGGGTAACGCTTGCGCCGGCGGTGGCGGGATAGTCGATCCAGGACAGGGCGAAATCGAGTGGCGTGTTGCTGACGGCAACCGTGATATCGAAAGTGTTAGTTGCGCCGGCGGCAGGGCTGATGCGGTCGAAAAGGCGTACCATTCGTCCGGATGGGTGGACGGTGGCGGTAATGTCCGGCTGTCCCCAGCCCTCGACAGTGTTCGGTGAGGCAACGGGAATCTCCTGTGTGGCTTTTGTGCCGTACTGACCGGGGGTTAGCGAGCGTGAACCACCGACCAGCATGGCTTTGAGCAGGGCGGCGGAGGGGTTGGTCACGCCGCCGCGTTCCACAGCGTATTGGCGCAACAGGGCGGCGGTTCCCGCGATGAGCGGGGTGGACATACTGGTGCCGCCTCCGAAACAGTAACGGCTGTTTGCCGCATAGCTGGTCCAGACGTTTCCGCCAACCGATGACTTGGTAGAGATCACGTCGGTGCCAGGTGCCACGACATCCGGCTTGATACGGGTATCTTCGGTGGGACCGCGGCTGGAGAAGCCCGCCATGCCCTGCCGGTAGGGCGAGAGGGAGGCACTGTAAGAGATGTAGTCGTTGGTGAGGGGGGGGACGGGGTAGAACGAGGGCCATGCCGTGCCCCAAGTAAGGGAAGAGTACCCCCCGCTTCCGGACGGGCGGTCGTTTTCCGCGGCTCCCACGGTCACAATATTTTTGGCGGAAGCGGGAGAACCGACCGCGCCCGTGTCCACCACCCCGTCTGAATTGGCGTCGCGGCCCGCGTTTCCCGAGGCGATGACGGCAAGGTGTTCCGGGTGGTCCCACGCGAAAAGATCGGCTGAACGGCAGGTGCTGTCGTAGGCGCCATAAGAGTCGGAGCCCCAACTGTCGGAGTGGATACACGCGCCATAACCGAAACTCTGCTGGAACAGGGTGTAGACATCCCCGAGCCCCGAGAGTTTCCCGTTGGCATCCATCACGGATTGGTGTACGAGGCCGGCTTCCCAGGCCATGCCGCGGAATTGTCCCCCGCTGGCGGCACCGCTCCCAAGGATCGAACCTGCGGTGTGCGTGCCGTGCCCGTGGGGATCGGAGGCGTCGCCGGGGCGCCCCCGGGCGATGAGCGCTACGATGCGGCCTTGGAAATCCGGGTGCAGGGTGGACAGTACACCGGTGTCCAGACCGGTGTCGGCATGCCCCACAATCTGGCCTTTGCCGGTGAGTCCCCACGTGTGCCAGGCATTGGTGGCGTTTAAATGCGAGACGATGGAAGCTTTGTCATTCCGCTTCATGAGCAGGGGGCGTTCCTCGATCCACTGCACCGACCCGCTGGCGGCGAGGGGGCGGATGGCACTGAGCGGAAGGACGGCTTGAACGGTGCCCCAGCGTGTGACGGAGGTGACGTTATCAACAGTCCCTCCTGCGGCGTGTACTGCGGCGGCGACGGGTTCGGCATCTTCGGGCGCGAACGTCTGGACTGTCACGCGAACGTGTGTCTCAGGGGGGTATGTGGCCAGCAGTGAGGAAAGGAAAGGCTGGAGTTTGTCGGAGGGAAGAAATTCGGAGGCAGTCTGGATCTGCGCCGCGTACTCAAGTTTGGAAAGGGTCTCGGGGGTGAGTTCGGCGAGGAGGGCATTGTACGGGAAGAAACCCCGTACCCAGGCGCCGGCATCACTCAGGAGTTTACGAGATGCGTCTGAAACCGGCGTGTTAAACTGCACAATGAAAGGCGTTGTGTTACGTGGAGAGGGGGACTGTTTTCCGGAGGCGGCCTTTGGGAAGTCCCGTTTTTCGGGGCTGACCAGTCTGCGGTTGGAGAGCAGGGTCTGGCGGCTGCGCGGCACGGTTGTGTCTTCGGTGAAGCGCGGCGGCACAAAGGCGCGGCGCAACGGGGCCAGGGTCTCTTCCTGCAGGTGAGCGGGCGAAGAGGGGGGCGGCGTCAGGGCCTGCGTGGCGGCGGCGGGCGGGTTGGTCAGGCGCGGTGCCGCGGCCAAAGCCGGCTTGGGCAGAGCCGTCGCGCGGGCCGGCAGGCCGGCCCCCATATCGCCGCGCGGTTTGGGTGTGCTCCGGACACGGGTGCCGCACCTGAGACAAACACCCG